>JBLHUR010000004.1:0-70361 GCA_047629805.1 Akkermansiaceae bacterium
TGTTTCACACCAAAGACTCCCTGATGGCCGGGTTTTCCACACTACCTATCAAGAAAATCTAACCAATTTCCGGGGTCTGAAATCGACGACAACCCCGCTTAAACGAGTGCCATTCCCTCTATGCCGCAACCGAGACTGATTATTCCGCACCTATCGGATGGGATTTTGCCTGACTTGGCGATGTATCATGTGACTTCGCGGGTGGTCCATCGGCAGTTTTTGTTTCAGGATGAGGAAAAGGAACACTTTCGCGTCCTGATGCGGATGTATGAACGTTTTACCGGTCGTCTGGTTCGGTAATGTTGCGCTATTACAAATCATTTTAACATCCTCCTGGTTGTTCCCCGCCCCCTATCAATGGTGAGTTTGGGATCTCGGAAGAGGAACTCATCCACCGCCTAGGAGGGATGTATTCGCGAGCCTACGTCGCCGGGGTGACTGCGGAACTCCTGGAAGCCCGGGAGATCGCCGATGGGAAGCGGGAGGGATTCTCGGAGCTGAGCAAGGCGGATCAGAAAAAGGAACGCGAGTATAGGCACACGCAACTTGCCGCCATTTTCGAGCGCTACACCAAGCGTATGCACAGCCTAAGTGAGTTCATGCGAGGCCTCCTCCAACGCTTCACCCGTTGGTTCAATAAGCGTCATGGGATGCGCGGAACCCTTTGGGAGGATCGCTTTCACAGCGTCATCGTGCAGAGCGGATTTACTTGCCGAACGATGACGGCTTACATCGATCTCAATCCGGTTCGCGCCGGGATTTGTGCCGATCCCGCCGAATACCGTTGGAGTTCATACGGCGAAGCCGTTGGCGGCGGGCGGGGAGCGTCGAAGGCTCAAAGCGGATTCGTCCGCGCCCTGCGCGGTCATCGAAGGTCATGCTGGAACGTCGCGAGCCTGGGCCCAAGGAGAACTCTCAAAAGAATACCCCAAACTCCTCCTCACCAACGCCACCGAGCAAGGTGAATTTTGTTCTGACGGCACGAAACGGGTTCAGCGTAAGGGAATGAATAAGCAAGCGACAGAGAAGGAACTGGCACGATTGGAGCGAGGGGATGCCTGGGATTTGAAGATCGCAAAGGTCGTATCTTGCAAGGTCCGCTACTTCAAGGACGAGGCTGTCTTGGGAAGTAAGGAATTCGTGAACAGCTTCTTCGAAAGCCAGCGAAAACGCTTTGGCCCGAAACGAAAGGATGGAGCGAGACGACCGCGAGGTTCCTTAAAAGGCCTTGCGGGAGAGATATGGTCCCTCCGAGATCTTAAGGATGGATAAGCCGTCCAATTTTCAAGGCCCCCATCGATTCAGGGAAAGATTCAGGGAACCTCCGGAAGCCTCATTGCCCATAACGACGATAAAAGGAGTCGTTGATCTCCCGAACTATCTCGATCAAGGTTCACCTCATGTCCCTTGATCGAATCCTAAGATTTTCTTTCTGTCAACCTGCCTCCTCCTCCCCTCCCAAGCCGAGGCCCAAGAAGCAAAAGACCTTCGCAAATAGAGCGAAGCCCAAAAAATCAAAGCCACTGTTGCCTTGGCCGAAATATCCCATCTCTCACAAAACGACGGCGATTACGATCCCTGCTTCATCTTCGATAGCTACCAAAAAGGAGTCTGCGCCAACTTCGCCGCGGCCCACTACGGCATCGCAAAATGCTACGTCCAAGCAACCGGTACCGACGCCGAGACCGATTCCAAGCTCGCCCTTCATCACGCCCAAAAATCCGCCGACCTCGGCCACGCCCAAGGAATCCGCTACCTTGGAAACTGCTACATTTACGGCCGAGGCATGGGTGAACCCGACGTGAAAAAAGGAATCACCCTCCTCAAAAAATCTATCGCAAGGGGCAATGTAATGGCCGAATACACCATCCACTCAAATAAGGGCTTCCCAAAACCCAGAAACATCATCCTCGAGTAAAGTTTACTCCTCCTTCGCCGCCACCCGCTGCTGCGTCTTCCAGTTATTAAACTCCTGGCGATGACTCGAAAGATCACGTGGCATCAGCTGGGGTTTCCCCAAGACCAAAGTCGCCTCACCCTCGGATCGTCCGTCTTCTCCATGGCGTGAATACTTGATCACCAGCTCAGCCCCCTCAACCTGATCATTGAAAATTTCCGTCAACTGCGCGGTCCCATCTTCCCCTTCAAAAGCGACTCCGTTCACTTTTAAAATCAGGTCCCCTTTCTCCAATCCCCCCTCCTCCGCCGCGCTTCCCTCTTTCACGTCACCCGCCATCGGACGCGTCCCAATTTTCAAATTCAAGGTCACGATCTTCGACTTGATCTCCAGTCCCGTCTGCGGCGCACCATCCCCCTTCTCAAGCCGTAAAAAAACGAGTTCCAAAGTCATCGCCGCCCTCCACGAAACTTCAGGATCCTCACTTCCCTCTGCCTGAAATAAACCACGGATCACCTCATCCTTCCGCACCAGCACCGCCTCCACAATCTTCGCCCTCACCTCCTCCCGCTTCTAAAAAGCCTCATCCCCCAAAGCCATAATCAAACCCTCATCCCCCCGCGCAAAAACAACAGAGAGCAAGCAAAGCGCTCCCAAAAATTTTCGCGACAAGCTCGGAGAATGAATCATCACCTCTAAATTCTCGACACTCCTCTTCATCCTACAAAAAGATCCCCGCCAAAGCTGCGCTCATCAAATTCGCCAAGGTCGCCGCAAAAACCGCCTTCAACCCCAACTTCGCAATTTCCTGCCGACGACTTGGAGCCATCACCCCCAGCCCTCCTAGCAAAATCGCGATCGAAGAAAGATTCGCAAATCCACAAAGGGCAAAGGTCACAATCCCCTGCGTTTTGATCGAGAGCCCATCCTTCATTCCCTGAAACTCCCCAAATGCCACGAACTCATTTAAAATTAACTTCTGCCCGATCAAACTCCCCGCCTGCTGAATCTCCGAACCTGTCACTCCAATCAAATAAGCCACCGGAGCAAAAACCCAGCCCAGCACTTTCTGAAGACTGAAATCATCATCCCCAAACCAGCTCCCCACCTCCCCAAACAACAAATTCACCACCGCGATCAGGCCAATAAAAGCCAACAACATCGCCCCCACATTCAGAGCCAACTTTAACCCGCTCGATGCCCCCAGCGCTGCCGCATCGATGAGATTGGCCGGCTTTTCCTCCCCTTCCGCCAATTCCACCTTCGACGAATCCACCTCCTCGGTCTCCGGCAGGAGAAGCTTCGCAAAAAGCAACCCGCCCGGTGCCGCCATAAAACACGCTGCAATCAGATGATCCATCCGCGCTCCCATCTGGGAATACCCCACCAATACCGACCCCGCGATACTGGCCAGCCCTCCCACCATCACCGCAAAAAGCTCCGACTTCGTCATTCTCGGCAAATAAGGCCGAATCACCAGAGGAGCCTCCGTCTGCCCCACAAAGATATTCGCCGCCGCCGAAAACGACTCCGCCCGACTCGTCCCCAGCATCTTTTGCAAGCCCCCACCGATCACCTTGATGATCACCTGCATCACCCGCAGATGGTAAAGCACCGCGATCAACGACGAGAAAAAAATGATCACCGGCAGCACCCGAAACGCAAAAATAAACCCCAAACTGGCCCCCGGATCAGAAAGCCCCCCAAAGACAAAAGCAATCCCCTCATTCCCCGCCCCCACCAAATCACTCACCCGATCCGTCAGCCACTCCAGCGTCATCTTCCCCCAAGGCGTCGCCAGCACAAACACTGCAAGCACCCACTGAATCGCAAAGGCCCCACCCACCGTCCGCCAAGAAATCGCCTTCCGATTCGAGGAACAAAGATACCCCAACCCAAGAAGAAAAATCACTCCAATAATGCTCACGGCAGGATCATAGGGAATTCCGGGACCAAGGGCCAGCGCGAGAATATGGAGTGTGGACATTCCTGTCCGCTGCGGACGACCGGTTCTCACCTGTCCAGTCGGCAAGTATGTGATAGGGCTGCTAGGAACGGACAGGAATATGCCCAAGGGGCTTACCATCCATGCCCCTTATTTCGGAATATCCCCATCAAAACACCATCACAATCCACCCCCTTCGTCAAAACTCACCTCATTGACAGCGTAAATCAGACAAGGTAAGATTCTCTTACATGACAACGGTGTTATCTCAAAAAGGACAAGTGGTCATTCCTGCCGCCGTCCGAAAACAACTCAAGCTTGAACCAGGCGACGATCTAGAGGTCACCATCCGCGATGATCGCTCGGTGATCCTGGAACGCGTGACCAAGAGGCCGAATGAGGGGCTTTACGAAGCCTTAACTTCAATCCGACATCTCGAAATCGAACTTGCACTTCCACCAAGAGAAGTCGACGAGTCCCGCGAGATTCCCTTTCAGGGCGACGGCTGGTAGTAATGATTTATCTCGCCGATTCAAACGTGCTCAGTGAGGTCGCCAAAAAAGATCCTCATCCTGCCGTCGATGGATGGTTCCAAAATTTTGAACCCCACATCGTCACTTCAGATCTTGTCTTGGGAGAAATTTATTATGGAATCCATCTCCTGCCGGACGGACCCCGCCGCGACATCATGGAGGCTTGGTTTCGTCGTCTGCTCGAACACTTTTCAAAGAGTATCAGGCCCTTCGATACGAAGGTGGCACTTGCTCACGCCAGATATCGGGCGGCCTGGCGGAAAGCCGGAATAATCCCTCCCACCATCGACGGCATGATCGCCGCGACCGCCCGCTTTCACGGCCTCACCGTCGCCACTCGAAACGTGGCGGACTTTGAAAAGACGGGATGCGAGGTCGTAAACCCCTTCGAGAGCTGAGACTCAGACCGCTCTTGCCTCGCGACTCGTTTTACGATAACTCAGCCCCCAACATGCCAGTCGCAACACCAGAACAGTATAAGCAGATGCTCGATGCCGCCCAGACGGGTGGATACGCCTACCCCGCCATCAACATCACGTCTCTCACCACTGCCAGCGGTGCCCTCAAGGCCTTCGCTGAATCCAAGTCCGACGGCATCATTCAGGTCTCGACCGGTGGCGGCCAATTCGCTTCCGGCACCTCTGTCAATGATGCCGCTTTCGGTGCCATCGTCCTCGCCGAAGCCGTCCACACCCTCGCCGAAAAATACGACATCCTCGTCGGCCTCCACACCGATCACTGCCACCCCGACAAGGTCGATTCCTTCCTCCGCCCCCTCCTCGATGCCTCCCGCAAGCGTATCGCCGAAGGTAAAGGCCCTCTTTTTCAATCCCACATGTTCGATGGCTCCGTCGTGGAACTTGATGAGAACATGAAGATCTCCACCGAGCTCCTCAAGGAATGTGTTGAGCTCGACATCATCCTCGAAATCGAAGCCGGCTGCGTCGGTGGCGAAGAAGACGGGCACGATACCTCCGGCCTCCCCGCCGAGAAGCTCTACACCTCTCCTGAAGATATGATGCAGGTCTACGAGACCCTCAATCCCATCGGCCGCTTCATGTTCGCCGCCACTTTCGGAAACGTCCACGGCGCCTACAAGCCCGGTTCCGTGAAGCTCAAGCCCACCATCCTCCGTGATGGCCAAAAAGTCGTCACCGACAAATATGGACCTGAAGCTGAAATGGACCTCGTCTTCCACGGCGGATCCGGCACCTCCAGCGATGACCTCCAGGAAACTCTCGACTACGGCGTCGTGAAGATGAACATTGACACTGACACGCAGTATGCATTCTCCCGCCCCATCGTCACGCACATGTGCGAAAACATCGAGGGCATGCTCAAAGTCGACGGCGAAGTCGGAAACAAGAAGTGCTACGACCCACGCAGCTACCTCAAGAAAGCCGAGCAGTCCCTCTGCGACCGCATGAAGCAGGCTTGTGATGAGCTCCGCTCCACTGGAAATACCATTTACTCCGCATAAGTTTCTCTCCAGATTTTCCTCCCAAGGGCCCGCTCTCTGCGGGCCCTTTCCATATCTTCCCATTCATTTTCACGTTCTCATGTCCGACACCAAAGACGCGCCGGCTTCTCCTGCCAAAAAGCAGGACAATCCGCTCACCGACATCATCGTCAATGTCATCCTACCAGTGATCATCCTGAGTCACTGCAGTAAGGACCCCGAGGCCCTTGATGCCAAAGCTTGGCACCTTGGTCCTAAAATCGCGATGCTCCTCGCCATCGCCATCCCCCTCGCCTACGGCATTTGGCATTTTATCCAGCACAAGAAGCTCAACACCTTCTCTGCCGTCGGCGTCGGCAACGTCCTCCTCACGGGTATCATCACCATTTTCCTCTTCGCTAGCGAAAGCCCTGAGCGTCGTGGTATGGCTCCTCTCCTCTTCGGGATCAAGGAAGCGATCCAACCCCTCATTCTCGGCTCCCTCTTCCTCCTTACCCACAAGTCGGCCACCCCGCTTTTCAATGCCTTCGTTTACAACGAAAACATCTTTGACCACGGTCGCATTAACAAAAAAGTGAAAGCCAACGGCAAGGAGTCCGAACTCGGTAATCTCCTCTGGAGTTCCACCAAGCTCTTCTTCGGCTCCTTCTGCCTTTCCGCCGTCATGAACCTCGGCCTCGCCTTTTACTTTCTGCACGATCTCGATCCCACCGCCACCGATTGGAAGGAACTTTATAACAAGGACGTCGGCCGCATCACCGGTTGGGGCTTCCTCGTCATCGGTGTCCCCCTCCTCGTCGTCGGCGGCTTCATCCTTGCCCGCATGATCAAAGGCCTCAAAGCCCTTACCGGCCTCGAAACCGAGAAAATCCTTCAGGCCCGCTAGTCGAGGTTTACCAAGGAGCGGGAAGAGGTCAGCCAGGTTGAGAGCATCACCGCGAGCAGCGCGATGCTTCCCACTCCTGAGATCATTTCGCCGACTTCCCGATAGGCATACCAGGAGTGGACCGCACCGACCATTACGAGGGCGGCGATCCCGCCGAAAACAAGCTGTCCCTTTTTCGCAAGATTTCGGGCCACCATCGCCGCCGGAACCGAGGCAATGAGCATCCCGCACCCGAGATAGGCCAACAGGATCATCTCAAACCCAAAGCCCACTCCCGCCAGTAAAATCCCGCCGAAGAACAAGCCCGAAACCACCAGCCCGTCCAGCTTCTCCCTCCCGGTCAAGGCATGGCGTGCGAAGCGATCTTTGAGCAGAAGACCATTCCCGATCCCCGGTGCCAAAAAGGTTCCGAAACAAAGCCCCAAATACAACACGATCACCGCCACTCCAAGAAGCGGGTGAACTTGGGAAAGGACGCTTCGCCCGAGTCGATACCCGAGGTAAAGTCCGATAATAAGGATCCACTGGCTCTTGCCCTCCATCCGCTGAAGCATGAAAACCCACTTCAAATAAAGGCGGTAAAAGAGCGAGCGACTTTTGAAAGCCTGCACCAATCCGGTCCGGGCATATTCGTAATCCGGCTGAATCCGCAGAGCCTCCCGAAACAACTCTTCCGCCTTCGCCCGCTCGCCTTGTTGTAACTTCGTCCATCCGGCATTCGATAGTGCCGCCGGACTCTCGGCATTTCGCGAAAGTTGCTCCATCGTCCCGCTCTCGGCCCCATCGAGATCGCCTTGGATTCGGAGTAAATTATTCTTCAAGTCCAAGGCCGAATCGTAATCCGGGTCTAACTCCAAAGCCTTGTCACAGGCCTCCCGTGCTTCCGACCACTTCCGCAACCCCGCCAAACTCGAGGCCTTGGCGAACCACTGGTAGAAGCCGGGTTCAATGCCAAGGGCATCATTCGCCACTCCCAAGGCCTCCTTGTTCCGATCCATATCGTTCAGAATCAAGGCCTTTGTCGAAAGGTAATCCGGATCGGTGGGCTCGATGGCGATCGCTCCGTTAATCGCCTCAAGTGCCTTCTCTTTTGCCCCTTCGGGCATCGCGGAATACGTCAACGCCAACTGAAAGTAAGCAAAAGCACTCTCCGGATCCTGCGCCAGTAAGAGATGAATCTCAGCCGCCGCTTCCTCGTAGCGATGCACGTTCCGGAGCGAGATCGCCTTTTCAATCGATGCCATTCCGGAACGGTGCTAGCACGACGCTCAGTTGGCCAGCGCGAAAAGAGGAAGCTTGGGGCTTGTCACGTTGGCCGTGGAGAGTTCTCTTAAAGCCATGGACCTTGATAGCCTGCGTGCCGCTTTAGATGCCTCGCCAGACAACCTCCCCCTTCTCCTCATGATCGCCACCGCATTGGAGGATGAATTCGAGCTCGAAGAATCAAGGGCCTTGCTCAACCGCGTCCTGAAACTTGATCCCCCCAATTCCGCAGCCCAAGTCTCGATCGCCCGCCTCATCGATCTTGAAGGACGAACTTCCGAAGCCGTCTTGCGCCTTGAGGCCCTTCTCGAAAAAGATGAAAAATGCGCCGCCGCCTGGATGCTGCGTTCCCGCCTCGCACTCAAAGAAGGCGAAGTAAAAGCAGCCCGAGGTTACTATGAAAAGGCCCTCGAAAATGACCCCGCCCTTTCCGACGACTCCTTCCTCGAACAAATCATCAAAAGCGGCGGATCCAGTGCCAACGAAGGGAAACGCGCCATGGTCACCACCAGCGGAGATTTCCTGGAAGAGCCAGATGACGATGACGAGCTCTTCACCGGCCTCGATGGAGTCGCCGCACGCGAACTTGAGTTGGAATTCCGCGTCAAAGCCGACAAGAATTTCAAAGACGTCGGCGGCATGGAAGAGGTGAAGGAGAACATCCGCATGAAGATCATTCACCCGCTCAAAAATCCTGATCTTTTTAAAGCCTATGGGAAAAAAACAGGCGGCGGCGTTCTCCTCTACGGCCCTCCGGGATGTGGTAAAACCCTTCTCAGCCAAGCCACGGCCGGCGAGATCAAAGCCAATTTTTTCTCGGTCGGACTCCATCAAGTCCTCGACATGTATATCGGTGAAAGCGAACAAAAGCTTCACCGTATTTTCGAACTCGCCCGCAAGGCCGCACCCTCGGTTCTGTTCTTCGATGAGATCGATGCCCTCGCCGCCGACCGACGCGACCTCCGCGGATCAGCCGGCCGCACGCTCATCAATCAATTCCTCACCGAAGTCGGCGAAGAAGCGCAAAATGAAGGCGTCCTGATCCTCGGCGCCACCAATGCGCCTTGGCATCTCGATAGCGCTTTCCTCCGCCCCGGTCGATTCGACCGCCTCGTTTTCGTTCCTCCACCGGACCAAGTGGCACGCGAAGAAATCCTACGCATCCACGCTCGAGAAAAACCCGTTGTCGCTCTCGAAGAATCAGCGGTCGCCAAAAAGTGCGAGGGCTTCTCGGGTGCCGACCTCCGTGCCGTCTTCGACCGTGCCACCGAGTCCAAGCTCGAGGAGGCGATGAAGAAGGGAAAGATTATCCCAGTGACGGGCAAAGACCTCCTTAAATCAGCCAAGCTAGTGAAGCCCTCGACCCGCAAGTGGTTCGAGAGTGCCAAAAACTACGCGCTTTATGCCAACCAAAGTGGCTTCTACGACGAAGTCCTCCAATACCTCGGCATCAAGAAGTAACCCGCTTTTTCTGATCCCACTGAGCCCACCAAGCGTGGAATTCGGAGGGCAGTATACGGACCCTGAAAATGTTCCCCTCGGTCAAATCGAGGAGACGTTCTTCGACGATATTGACGAATGATTCCCGAAAATCAGCGGTGACATTCCGGCTGGCCCAACTCTGTAAATATGAAGCCGCCTCCCGCTTACCGAGTTGCTTGACCACGACCTCACGGATCCGCGCCTTGATCTCATGGCGGTAGTGTAATTTAACGGGATCCTGCTCCCCGACTTCCTGACGAATCGTCATGTAACGCCCAGCCGATTGCTCGTAGGCCCAAGCAAAAACCTCGACCATGGGCTCCAGCCGATTGAGTTCGTAGATGGAGAGAATTGCTTCGGTATACCGACGCGCAGGCAAACCTACAAAGGAAAGTGGCGCGAGGTTCTGCTTGATGAGCGGAAGGTTCGCTGCCAGTCGCGAGGTTCGTTTGTTCCCGTCTTCGAAGGGCTGCAAATAAGGCAGGTGCACCATGAGGAAAAAGCAACATTCCCAGGGATCAGAAATCGCGTCCGCTTTGCGCAAGATTTGATCAAAGCATTCTTCGATGATCTGCGGCTTGTTGACGGGATGAAAAACACTCCCGCCAATCCCGACGGGGATGTTTCTCAAGGCTCCTTCAGTGGAGGGATCAGTCATGAGATCCTCGGTGAGGGCGGCATGCAGATTCATAAAGGTGTAGCGATTAAAGCCAAGCGCATCTGGGTTCTCGACCATCATTTCAATCGCGGTCTTGTGATTAAAAATCATGATCGCTTCCCTCGCCCGATGTGGTTCGTCGGACTTTCCTTGTTCAAGAAGGTAGTCGGTTTCAAGGAGGGAAAAGGTGTTCCCTTCGAGTCGACTGGAGTTCCACGAAAGGTCGATGATCAGGCGGTCAAAGATCTGCCTCGCATGCGTCCCCGCTGGCAAGCTGTCATAGTGTTCATTTCGCCCAATTTTCATGAGCCGCTGGCGTAAGTCCTGCGGCAGGTAAAAGGTCTCATTCGGCTCATAGGCGTCGAGAAATTCGCGCCGATAACCTACCGATTGCCGAGTCTCCTGCGGAGCACGGACGATGTTGACGACCTCCCGCGCAACGGTGCTGTAGTCGGGCCCGCTAATTTCGTCTTTGGGCTTTTCAGGTGCGTTGTAGGGAATGCTGTCTTCACTAACGATGGAGGTGGGCGGCTTCTGACTGAAGTCGTAATGATGGATCACCCGATACCGCGTGGCCCGGGCCTTTCCCTCCTTCTTAATCTGGCCGCCTTCGACCAATTTCTGCAAGCGCCGCTGCAAGGTCCGACGCGTGATACCATCCCCGAATCGCTCGGATAGCTCTTGCAAGGAAGCACCCGCAACCCGAAGTTCTTTGATCACTTCCAAAATCTGCTCATCGCTTACCTTAGACATCGCGCCAAATAATGGCGCGATAATGGCGCGATTCAAGCATATTTGGCGCAATAACCACGATTATTGGCGCGATTTGGTCTTCTCAAGCGTGATTAGGCGCAATTCGAGCACTTCTGCGCCAAGAATCTCAAGCGCGCTGAGGATGAGTTCTCCGTCCCCTTTCTGCAGTTCGATCTCCCCAATCTCCAATTCCTTCCAGTCTTTAGTGTAGGATTCGATCCGCGGTGAGCGGTCTTCTTTATCTCCTTGCAGCGGAACATCGTGCGCCTCTGGGATCGTAAAATCGAGGGTGGCCTCTTTAAAAGTAAGCCGACATTTCGCGCCCGCACTTTCGGAGGCGTAGAAGAGTTTGACGGCAAACCGCCCCGATTCCCCGGCGGTCGCTTTCCACGTAATTCGGTCTTCGGTTCTGGTCCAGTTGAAGAAGTAGGAATCATTGGGGTGAACGCTCGACCGCTTAATTTGGCCAGTCGCGGTGGCATCGCGCGCCGGGAGCTGGGTCCGGGGCGATCCGGGATGAGCGATGACAAAAGGACGCGATTCGTTCGCCTTCCCATATCCGGGAAGCATCTCATTTTTGTAGTTAGCGAGGACCTTCTCTAGGGTTTGTCTTACTTCCTCATTCACAATCGCCTTCTTTTGCTGGGGATCCGCCACCATGTCGAAAAGCTTTCCCTTCTCACCAAGGCGGTGAGTCTGAGATCGCACTCCGAATCTCCTCCCCCACTGGTTCACGAAAATACGATCCTCCCAATCCGAGGTGGGGTTCTTAATCAAAGACACCAGGCTCTTCCCATCCAGCGGTTTCGGCGGAGCAATCGTCACTCCAGCCAGCTCGCAAAGAGTCGGCAGCAAATCACGCGCCGAGGCGATCTGCTTCACTTCGAGACCTTCCTTAATTCCACCGGGCCACTTGATGAAAAGCGGACTACGACATCCGCCCTCTTCCACCGATCCCTTTTTCCCCTTCATCCCGCTATTCCAACGCACCCCGTTCGGCCCGTTGTCATGAAACCAAACCACGATGGTATTCTCAGCGATCTTCATCTCTTCCAACTTCTTCAAAACCCGGCCCACGTTCCAATCGAGATTCTCACACATCGCGAGCGCGCATCGCAGGTGGTTGTTTGGCTTAAACATCTCCAATTCCTTCGTCTCAAAGCGCTCCCAATATTCATCCGGCACCTGCATCGGAGAATGCGGTGTATTGTAAGGCAGGTAGGCAAAAAACGGTTTTCCGGCTTCCTTCGACTTCGCCATGAAGGTCATCGCCTCATTTGTAAAATCATCGATACAAAACCCCTTCCCTTTCACGATCTCGCCATTCTTCTCCAACATCGGCGCAAAATAATCCCCCCAATGCCCGCTACAAAATCCGTAGAAGGTTTCGAATCCTCGCCCGTTCGGATGATAGGGAAACTGCATCCCATTATGCCATTTTCCAAAAGCCCCCGTGGCATACCCCGCCTTCTGAAAAAGATCCGCCACCGTCGTTTCATCCAGATCCATCCGCTCTCCCCCTGCCGAAGTTGAGTAGACATTCGACCTCGGATGATACCGCCCCGTCAAGAACTCGGCCCTCGTCGGCGAGCAAACCGGACATACAAAGAATCGCTCAAAGCTCACCCCATCCCGCGCCAACGAATCAATATTTGGCGTCTTCAAATCCTTGTTCCCCGAGTGACTCAGGTCTCCCCAGCCCTGATCGTCGGAGAGAAATACGACAAGGTTGGGCGGGGCTTTTGCAATGACGCTAAAAGTGGCAATAAAGAGAAGAAGCAGGACGTTTTTCATCGGCGAAACACTATCGCTAAATAGGCGCGGCCGGAAGAAAAGATCGGCGAGCAAACGCAATCAGGCGAGGTGAGAGGCCTCCAAAGCAATGCAAGGTCTTCCGGGGAATGCTTGAGGATTTCTCAGATATCGCTCCCTCAAGTTTCTGCTCCTTCTGCTCTTTTAGTGGTCAAAATCCCAAGCAACGGCTACCACTTTCGATATGAAGAAAGTCCACCTCATCTTCCTGGCAGTCGACCTCCTCCTCGGGCTCGCCTTCGACCGTCTCCTTCCACCAGCCGGGTCTCCAAGCTCGAAAAACGCTTCCACTGGCTCTAAAAGAAACCCAACTCTGGAATTTCAATTCCCCCTCTCTTCCCCTAAAAATCACCCATGCAGAAAGCCCTTCCCTTCATCGTCTTTGCCATCGTCCTCGGCTTCGCCCGGATTCTTGGTTCAATGGCACCCGAAACCTTCGGCAACTTCCAGCCTCTCGGCGCGCTCCTTTTCTGCGGCATGGCCCTCTTCGGATGGCGCGGACTCATCCTCCCGGCCCTCGCTTGGATCATCACCCTCCCCTTCACCAACATCGCCCAAGGCTACGTCTGGTATTCCTCCATCCTCACCCCGCTTCTCGGCTTTGCCGCCATGATCGCCCTCGCCCGCCTTTTTAGGAACAGTTCTCCCGGTAAAGTCTTCCTCGGTTCGCTCGCAGGCGCGGTCGCGTTCTATCTTGTCACCAACACCCTCAGCTGGGTCTCCGAGCCACTTTACGGAGCCAAATCATTCGCCACCTGGATCCAGGCCCTCACCATCGGACTCCCACAATTCGCCATCCCCACCTGGGTCTTTTTCCGCAATGCCCTCCTCGCGCAAGGCCTCTTCAGCGCCCTCTTCCTGCTTGCCACTCGAACCGCTCCATTCGCCTGGAAAAGCCGCTCCGTCCCCGCGGCATCTTGAACGAGATCGAATCGCTCGCAGCCGAAATCCTCGGCCTGACTCAAAAGCTCGTCCGCCTTCGCTCCGCTCAACCCGGCGAAAAAGTCTCCAACCGCTCCTTCGAGACCTTCACCATCGGCGAAAAAATGATCCACGTCGTCAACGGCAAGATCAATAGGGTCCTCCTCAACACTCGTCAAGAAACGGCACAAGGCGAAGCACCACTCGTGAAAGGCCAGATCCAGATCCGAAGCCGCCGAAGTCCACTACCGCGACATCAAACTCACTCCCATCACCGACTTTCCGGCCAAGATCAAGGCGGTCCTCTAGCTAAAATCACTCTAACTAAACAGCCCTGCGGCCTCGCCAGGAATCGGATAGTGACCGCTTCGTTCTTTTTTCCAAATCACCACACCATTCTTACGGATCTCAAAAACCCCTCCGCCACCGCCAACCAAGGTCACTTTTTCGCCAACCCTCTTTTCAATTTCAGCTGACACACGGACAGCTTCAGGAAGGTAATTTCATTGCTCACAATATTCGATTTCAATCGCCATTTCTTATAATCAACGCGATTGCTCTCCTCTCAACTGAAAATTTGCACTCCTTCTCTCCCCAAATGGGGGACCTTCTAAGAAAACGTATTGCCAAGGGCCGGTTCGGGGTCGATCATGAGGCCTTCAATGTCTGACTTTCTCGTGATCGGCTCTGGTGTGGCCGGACTTTCTTTCGCCATCAAGGCTGCCCAACACGGCAGCGTCACCGTCATCACCAAGGGTAAGCTCTTGGAATCAAACACCGCTTGGGCTCAGGGTGGCATCTCGGCCGTCCTTCCGCCCGGACTTCGCGATCCCGAAGACAACTGCGAAAAACACGTCGCCGATACCCTCGATGCCGGCGGCGGACTCTGTAACGAAGAAGCCGTCCGTGTCATCATCGCGGAAGCTGCAGAAACAATCGATGAACTCGTCGAATGGGGCACCGACTTTGACAAGGATCACAATGATCCCAAGCGCTACTCTCTCGGAAAGGAAGGCGGCCACTCCGAACGCCGCATCCTTCACGCCAAGGACACCACCGGTCGCGAGATCGCGACCTCCCTCGTGGAAACCGCGAAGAAACACAAAAACATCACTCTCCTCGAGGACCACTACGCCATCGACCTCATCACCACAGGTAAGCTGGGAGCCGTGACCGATGACCGTATCCTCGGCGCCTATGTTCTGGAAACCAAGACCGGTAAAGTTAAGATCCTGGAGTCACCCCGTGTCATTTTGGCCACAGGCGGATGCGGAAAAACCTACCTCTACACCACGAACCCCGACTCCTCCACCGGTGACGGCCTCGCCATGTCTTGGCGCGCAGGAGCCTCCATCGCCAATATGGAGTTCCTCCAATTTCACCCCACCTGTTTTTACAACCCCGCTGCTACCGGACCGGAAGCACGCTCCTTCCTCGTCTCCGAAGCCGTCCGCGGTGAAGGAGCCCTCTTGATCAACGATGAAGGGCACCAATTCGTCAACGATCACGACCCACGCGGTTCGCTCGCCCCACGCGATATCGTCGCGCGCGCCATCGACACCGAGATCAAACGAACCGGTGCCGCCTGCGTCTACCTCGATATCTCACCGCTCGGCGACACCTTCGCCGAACGCTTCCCCTTCATCCATCAGACCTTGTTGGAATTCGGCCACAATGCTTTGGAGAAGCCCATCCCGGTCGTCCCCGCTGCCCACTATCAATGCGGCGGCGTCGTCACCGACCTTCAGGGAAAGACCTCCATCCGCGGACTTTATGCCGTGGGCGAAGTCGCCTGCACCGGCCTCCACGGAGCCAACCGCCTCGCCTCGAATAGCTTGCTCGAAGGAAATGTCATGGCCCGACGGGCTCTTTCCGAAATCATGCGACTCTATCCTCCCGGAAAAGATGTCCCGGAGACCCCCGAGATTCCCGCTTGGGAAAGTGGCAACGCCGCCCCGCCTCATGAACTCGTCAATATCTACCACGCTTGGGACGAACTCCGCCGCACCATGCAGGACTACGTCTCCATCGTCCGGACCGACACCCGCCTCCGCCGCGCCGGCTATCGTTTGAAAAATCTCCGCCGTGAGGTGAAGGAGTTTTACTGGGGCCACACTCTCACGCCCGATATTCTGGAACTCCGAAATCTCGTCGCAACGGCTTCCTTGATCGTCGACTCCGCTCTTCTGCGGAAAGAATCACGCGGCTCTCATCACACCCTCGACTATCCCAAAACGCGCAAGCGCTTTGACGAGGACACCATCCTGCGGCGCTTCTAGCAGCGAGTGGATTTCCGCTTTTTGCCAATTCGACCCGCCTTTTCGATCTTCTCGATGTAAGCGAGGGCATCCGGTGTTTTACAAGCGGTGTTGCCTTGATCCACCCTCACCGTCCCAATCTTCTTGGCGGCCGCTTTCGCCTTTTTGGTAAGCTCTGGTAGGTAGGAACCAAGGGCGATGACGAAGCCATTCATGGCCGCTTTCACCTCATGAGTCTGATCGTGAATCTCTGCGATCACCCGGGTAAGAAGATCGGTGAATTTCTCAGGATCAAGCTTCTCGTTCTTCGCTACGGAAATATGGTGGGTGTAGGTGTTCCAACCAGTAGCCGCAATGAGGTCCTTTTTCGCTTCAATCCACTTGTCAGCGAGATCAAGAGCATGCTTGGACTCAGCGGCGAGAGCCGCGACCGTCGAATTGGCAATCAAAGGCCAGGGAGCCTTTTTGGCCCACTGCTTGAGCTGGGTTTTGGTAACTTTCTCTTCGTCCGCAATCAACCCGGCAAGATACATGGCATCCGAATTGCCTGTCTCATAAAGTTCAAGAGCCAGCTCATGGTTCTTCTTGTTCTTCTTCTGAAGTGGCTTCGTATCACCAATTTTCACCCCGAACAGCGGCTCGAGGGCCCCATGACGCATGAGAGTTTTCTTAGTCTGCTCGCTCCCGAGAGACTCCAATTCCGCCATGATCTCCATGACAGTCATGGCCTAAAGCTGATATTCTCCGTCCTCATCCGTGCCAAACCAACCAAGCTCGCGGAAAGCTGTGATGATGGGAATTTCCAAATGATCATCCTCACCCTCGGCAAACTCGACAGTCGCCGAGCGGGATAAACCGCGTTCGGAGGCGATGCTGATGACTGTTTTATTCGGGGGAAGATTAATCCAATCGCCCCAATCTTTCTTGTCATGTTGAGCCTCCAGTCCTGCAGATTGCAGGGCGGAGACAACTTGCTTGATCGATGAGGCTTTCTTGGTGTCAGGGAGATGCAATACGGTTTCCATTGTTAAAGTGTGTGCTTAAAGAAGCTTCGCTGATTCATGGGGGACCGCGCAAGGGTGAAAGAGAAACTTTCTAAACTTTTATCCAAGTGCCGCTGCGGTGGCTCTCCCAGGACTTGGCCGCGAGCTCCACCCCTTTTGCTCCCTCACGCAGTGACCACGGAAAGGCTTCGTCCCGCGCCACGTGCTTGAGAAACATCTCCCACTGAATTTTAAAGGCATTTTCACAAGGCCCCGGATCAACCACTTCCCAGTTCGCGTAGTAGTCGATAGGGCTATCGACATCAGGGTTCCAAACCGGGCGGGGAGTATTCTCAAGGCTCTGGGCCCAGCATTTACGAAGGCCGACAATGGCACTCCCCTTCGTTCCATCGACCTGCATCGTGAGAAGATCGTCACGGCGCACGCGGACATCCCACGATGAGTTGAACTGACAAACCACTCCACTTTGAGTCTTAAAAAGAGCATAGGCCGCATCATCGGCAGTGCACTTGTAAGGTTTCCCATCCTCACCAATGCGCTCAGGCAAGTGAGTCTTGGCGTGCGTGAAAACCTCGGTAATCTCGCCAAAGAGGTTGTCGATCACGTAGCGCCAGTGACAATGCATATCGATAATGATCCCACCGCCATCTTCCTCACGATAGTTCCAGCTCGGGCGCTGGGCCACTTGTGATTCGGCATGACCGGAGAAGACCCAGTAACCAAACTCACCACGAACTGAGAGGATTTCACCAAAGAAGCCTTCCTCTTTCAACTTTCGAAAAGCCTGAATTCCAGGGAGCCAAAGCTTATCCTGCACAGTGCCGTTTTTCACCCCCGCCTGCTCGGCAACTTCGGCGATCCGAAAGGCTTCCTTCGGATCCACCGCAGTCGGTTTCTCGCAATAAATGTGCTTCCCGGCCGCAATCGCGCGCTCAAGAAAAGGAACCCGATAGGGCGTTCCCGAAGCATCAAAGAACACAGAATATGAATCATCCGCAAGAACGGCATCGAGATCCGTCGAGTATTTATCAACTCCATATTTCTCGGCAAGTGCCTTCAGCTTCTCTTCATTTCGCCCCGTCAAAATGGGATCGGGCATGATGCGTGTGCCGTCCTCGAGAAGAACCCCGCCCTGCTCGCGAATCGCCAATATGGAGCGAACAAGGTGCTGATTCGTGCCCATCCGCCCGGTGACGCCATTCATAATAATTCCGATTCTCTCGGTTGTTTCAGTGCTCATTGATTTCGGTAAATTCGGTCGTATGCAGTGAGGATCTCGTCGAGAAATCCCCCTTGGTCCTGCTCCCACCACTTAGAGGAAAAAATCTCCACCTCACGAAAACCCTCAAAGCCGGCCTCCGTCATCATCGCGTCGATCCCAGTGAGATCGGCGCAGCCTTCTCCCATGATACCCCGATCCAAGAGGAGGTGACTTTGATCCGGCTTAAAATCGCAAATGTGGTAAGTGTCCAGCCACCCGCCGGCGGCGCAGCGCTTAATCTGTTCCGCAAGGTCGTGCTCCCACCAGACATGATAGACATCGAGCGCGATTCCCACATTACTGTGATTCAGCTCCTCGCAGAGATCATTGGCAACCTTCAGGGAACTAATGCCGGAACGATCTCCGGCATAAACAGGATGAAGCGGCTCCACCAAAAGCCGCACGCCATAGCGTGCGGCTTCGTCAGCCAACACCCCAATTCCATCGCGAATCTGCACAAAGTTTTCGCAGGGATTTTGACCGACGGTCGCTCCGCAAACGAGAACCAACGAGGGGAGTTCCAGGATCTCAGCTTCCCGGATGGCCTGGCGATTTTCCTCCAAGGCATCCCGGCGTTCTTTCGCCGTTTTCCCAGTGAAGAACCCACCACGAACCAGTGAGATCCCCTCAAGCCCGGCATCTTTAATCTTCTGCGAAGCCGCACAAAGGTCCTCCCCCTCCAAGGTCTCACGCCAGACGGAAATCCCACCAATCTCCCGGCGGGCATAGCCCTCGATACATTCATCAAAAGTCCACGATTTCGTCGTGAAGGTATGGACCGCAAGTTCCTGGTAGCTCATTTCGTTTAAGTTGTTTTGCCGACGAGAAGCGCCCCTTTGACGAGCTGAACATTTTGAGTTCTACTCCGATCAACAATCTCAGTTTGCAGAGATCGACCCACCTCCTTTGCCAAGGTAAAGATGGAAAGATCCACCGTGGTAAGCCGGGGATGAGTGATTTCATGAACCGGCCCACGGTCACAGCCCGTCACCCGAACATCCTCCGGAATACGTAAATCCAAGGTGCGGAGATGCTGCATCAGAATGATCCCCACCACGTCATTCACCCCAACGAAAGTCCGCACACCACGATCATACCAGGCCTTCACCTCCTCATGGGTGATATCCTGTGGAGTCGAGGCCATCCATGAATCACGATTCCGATCGAAGTCGATTCCATGATCGGCACATCCTGCGGCGAAACCTTGAACGCGGGCCAGCACGACATCTTCAATCCCGCGGTAGCTCACAAAACAACAAGCTCCGGTCACTCCGCGATCAGCGAGATGAACCGCAATTTGCTGAAGGGCCTCTCGGTGATCACTCACAACCTGGCGCACTCCCCGGACAATCCGATTCAGAACCACACAGGCCGCTCCTCTCTCGCGAATCTCAGCAATCACCTCCGATGAGGGCCGGTGAAATGCAAAGACGAAGGCATCAATCTCTCCCCCTTTTTTGTGGGGAAACGGCCGATAGTGGTCGCTATAAGTCTCCACAATGAGATTCGCTCCCGAGGGCAGAAGGCCATCTCGAAGCCCCTCCGCAAGATCCCTAAAGCTATAGAACAACTGAGTGCTGCGTTGATTCCCCAGGGGGAGGATCACCTTAACCGTTAAGATAGAGCGTTCGGCATGGCGCTTCTGCGTCTTCCTCACATAGCCCATCTCATCGGCCACATTCTCAATGTGGCCCCGAACATTATCACCAATCAATGATGAGCCACCAAGGGCACGCGAAACCGTGGCCTTGGAAACCCCGGCTCGATCAGCAATTTCCGCCATCGTGACTTTTACCTTAGAATCTGACGTTTTCATCGATAACCTAGTCTCTTTAGACAATCGTTCATAATCTCTGATTCCCATTCCGGACGTCGTGGACAGAGGGCGTGAGGCTCGCTCGATGGGATACGACCCAAGAGGTGTTGAAAAACTGCACAGCTATGTTTGTAAGCGGGAACAGAGTCGCGAAAAGCAACATTTCCCAGATATTGGAGGGCGTCGCTCAACTCGTAATAATCTTCACTCTCCTCAACCCAAAGCCGGTCCCGCTCGGCAAATTTTTCGGGGCAAAACGCAGCCAAGCCCAGCAGATAATCAGAACCATACTCGATCATATCGATCCCAAGATCATTTCCGGTATAGATCCGGAAATCCGGGCGAACTTCATCGCGTAAAGCCAGACGTTTGAGTTCCTCATCGCGGCTTAAAGAAGAATGCTTGATCCCTTTGAGCGAGGGAATCTCCATCAAACCCCGAATTACCTCCTCGGAATAAATCATCCCGTTGGGCGCGAACATTTTTCCCAACTCAAAACCCAAAACCGCTTCATAAGGTTCACAAATCTTCTGATAAAGTTCCACAATCTTACCAGGTTCCCAGTCATGAAAACGAGTCGCTTGAAAAACAATGGGCGTCCCTCCAACTTCCGCAATCGCATCGGCCCCACGTCGATAAAGATCAATCAAATCACCTTCCACCCCCTCCACGAAAACTCCGGCCACAAAAGGTCGGCCCTCTCCCAGTGCCTCGCGAGTCCACTGCAGAACATCGACCCTCTCCTCATCACTAAGGTAGTTGGCATAGCCGGTGTCCATGTTGACCGCACACTTCAAACCAGCATCTTCAGTCCGCCGCACCGCCTCTTGGAAAGCAACTCGCGCAATCGTCCCATCCGCTTCAAAAGGAAGAAGACAAGCCGCTATTCCCTCAGGAGCCCGCCCATACTGTCGCTTTTTGTCTCGCACTGAAATACTCACCGCAAAAAGTTAGTTGCACGCAACTTTTTGACAAGCCAGATCTCTCGACATTCGCGAACTTCACACAAAGGCATCCTAACCCATCGGATAAATGATTTCTGCGCTCACCTTATCGATCTTCGCCAGCGTCTCCTCAGACAACATAAGCCCCGCCGCTTTTAAAATTGGTTCCATTTGCGCCACCGCCCGAACCCCAACAATCGTCGAGGCCACAAAGTCGTGTTGCTTGCTCCACGCCGTCGCCAGCGTCGTCACATCCAGGTCCAACTGCTTCGCAATTTCTCCAAACTGCTTCGTCGAGGCAATCGTCCGCTCATTCACAAACCGAGTCGCCATCGCCCGCTGCCTCATTCCGCCCGTCGTCAGATACTCCGAAAAACGAGCGCCCTCCGGCACCCCCTCATTATACTTCCCCGTCAACACCCCACCTGCCAACGGACTGTATGGTAACAAACTCACCTTCTCCCTTCGCAGACACTCCGCCAGTTCATGCTCATCCCGCCGGTTGTTCAGCGAAAAATTATTCTGCACCGTATCGATTCTCGTCAGCCCTTCCAACTCACTCGTCCAGAGACTCTTCATCACCCCATACGAATCATCATTGCTCAAGCCGATCGCCCGCACCTTTCCCTCCCTCACAAATTCATGCAAGACCTCCAGCGTATCCGCCGCCCGCATGCCATGGTCAGGCCAATGCACCTGATAAAGATCGACATAATCCGTCCCCAATCTTTTCAAGCTCCCCTCCAAGGCCTTGCGTAAATGCACCCGGTCCAGCGCCGCCTTCCCGTGCCTGATCGGCGGGCAAAACCAACCATGCGCGGCTCCCGCAATCTTCGTCGAGATGATCAGCGACTCCCTCGGCCTCCCCTTCAGCCACTCCCCCACCCACTTTTCCGTCAACCCCGCCAACTCCTCCGTCGGCGGCACTGGATAAACTTCCGCCGTATCAAAAAAATCAATCCCCGACTCCACCGCCTCATCCATAATCCGGAAGCTCTCATCCTTCCCCGCCTGGGTCCCGAAGGTCATCGTCCCCATACAAATCTCACTCACCACAATCCCACTCGTCCCAAGTCGTCGCTTTTCCATAACCCAAAAAATCCCTCATCCCTCCCTAAGAAGCAAGCCTCATCACTCCTGATAGTGATCCATGATTGTCCCCTTCAGATCCTCAAAACATCCCATATGCCGTTGAAAAGGAAGCCCCGGTGTCTCCTCTCCGATTCCCCATATTTTCAACGTCCTCAGCGACACTCCCCCCGCCAAAATCTTCTCGAGAGGATACAACTCCTTCGTCTCCACAAACAATGGCGAACCACTATCGAACAGCGAAAGCATCACCTCATCCCCCTCTCCCGACTCAGTAGCCAACCCTCTCAAATTCCCCTCACCAATTCAAACCCCATTGACCCCGCTCACCGTTCCTCCCATTACCAACTTCGCCGGCGTGAGACTCTGCCTCCTGTCGTCACTGCCCCGGCTCACCGCTGCAGCCCAGCGCACCGCCCGATTCACCATCACCCGGCTGTCCCAGTCAATGTGAGCCACCGACGGATCACACCACGAAAACGTCGGATCATTATCCGTGCAAATCAACGAAACATCTTCCGGAACCCGCAGTCCCCGCTTCGCCAAAAACTGCTGCGTCGCCATGTAGAGAAAAGCCTCGTCAATGATCACCGCCGTCGGCGGGGTCACCTTGAAGATCCCTTCCAATAACTTCTGGAAACCCTCCTTCGACTCCTCCCAGTCCGGTAGGTGATACTTCCCCACCTCTACCCCGCCCGCTTCCAAAGCTGCCAAAAAAGCCTTCTCCAAATTCCCCGGTTCCGGCAAGCGACGTAACTCTCGGCAAAGCAACACAATCCGGCGATGCCCCAAGCCCATCAAGTGCTCTGCCGCCTCCGTCACCGCCCTCGATTTATCAGGCTTCGTTGCCGCAATATCAACCCCCTTCCACCGCCCAAAAAACGCGAAAGCAGGCTCCGCTCGCTCGCTGAAGAATTGAAGAATCTCCCTCGTCCCCGCACAGACAATCCACGCATCCATTCCAGCCCCCTCCACCATCTTCTCAATCCTGTCCACCTTCATTCCCAACTCCACCATTGTCTTCTCCCCGTAGCTCACAAAGTGCCCCGCCTTATCAAGGAGATGATGTAAATTGACCATGAACTCCACCTCCTGGTCAGTCGCATCAAAGAGCAAGATTGCCACCCTCATCGGTCGGGTTTTCTTCTCAATCAACGGAGAAATCAACCTCTTACATCCCTTTCCCCTGCTCACCAAAATACCCTCGCCCTCCAAAAGCTGCAGCGCCGACGCCACCGTCTTATGATTCACACCCAACTCCGCAGCCAAAGTAGGGACACCCGGCATCGTCCCCACCCAGCGCCCCGCCCGCAACTCATCTCTGAGATAAACCGTCACCTGCTCCGTAACCGATAAAAAAAGTGATTGGGCCATAGAACACTCCTACCCCCAAATGGGAAAAGTCGTCGAGAACTAAAAACTCTCGAAAGAAAAAAAATCTGATAACTTAAGCTTAAAGATAAAAAAATATTTGCGAGCAACCTGATTCAAAACTTTCCTTGGCCATCCATCTCCATCGTCGGCAGGAATCTCAAACGCCACGGCCTCGCCGTAGCTGAGACTCAACCTGCCGTCGGTGGTAAGGCCAATCCCTCCCTTTCAGTATTTACTCCCCTTTCGGCACCTCATTCACCGTGTAATAAGCATTTCGGTGAAGCAACTCCCCTCCATCCCGGTCCCGCAACGCAGCCAAATCAAACTCGTGACAATGCCCCTTCTTCAAGGTCTCCAACACAATCCGCGCGGACATCCCATCCTCCGCCAACTTCACCGATTCCACCTCCGGCTCCGTCTCATCAATCTCCGGCCCACCATAAGCCCCGTGATATTTATGCGTAAAGGTCTTCACTTGGTAAGATCCAGGTAAGATCCCCGTCTTCACATCCACCGCCTTCGTAAACTTCAAATTAAAACCATCCGGCGTAATCGTCACCTCCTTAATTTCAAACGGCATTTTTCCCGTCCATTCCAACCTCTCCAACGCATACGGCTTCAGCCCCCGCACCGGCCCCCCCCGCGTCGTCCCACCCGCCAAAAGCTTCCCCCCTGGCGTAAAATGAACATTCAGAATCCCCGTCGATAATTCCTCCCGAAACGGATAACACGCCCCCTGCCAAACCCCATTCACCTGCTCCGTCGTCGCCCGCATGATCACCGACTGCGTATAATCCCCCAAAAACATCTGCCCCCCAAACGGACCAAACTTTCCCTCCGTCTCATCCAGCACAAATCCCGTGATCGAGCGCCCCATTCGGATATACGGAAAAATCACGGCATAAGGCACCAACTCCGGAATCCGCTCCATCTCCGCCAAAATGCTCGACCCCGACTTCGGCTCCACCGGCGCCTCCATCCCAGGCACAAACTGATACCAATTGTAACTCGCCGGATGCCCCATAAAGCCTCCCTCCTGCACGAACTTCAAACTGCACGAAGAATTCCAAGGCCCCTGGCTCTCAATGTAAAATAACGCACCCTCCTTGTTAAAACCAATCCCCCCCGGACTCCGCATTCCACTCACAATCGGAATACTCTTCCCCTCCGGCGTGATCTTAAATCCCCACCCCCGGAAGACCGCCCGCGAGTGGTAAGACATCGACAACCCCAGCGCCACATACATGTTCCCCTCCGGGTCAAACTTCGACCCAAAGGCATACTCGTGATAATTCTCATACCCCCACGCATCCGAAACCACCTCAAAGCGATCCGCCGCCCCATCCCCGTCGCTGTCCAAAATCTTCGTCAGCTCCGCACTCTGCGTCACAAAAAGTCCATCATCCTTCCAAGCCAGCCCAAAAATCTCGTCCAACCCCCTCGTATAAACCTCATACTTCGGCTCCGGTCTCGGCGCATCCACGCCCGAAACAAAGAAGATATCCCCCCGCCGCGTCCCAATCGCAATCCGTCCATCCGGCAGCGTCTCAAACGCTCCCGCCTCGATCACCTCATCAGCCGGCATCGGAACCTCCACCACCCGGTAGAACTCCCGCTCACGATCCGCCGTTCCCCAGCGCTCGCCCACTTCTTCACCCATCCCGGTAGCAACCAAAGCCGCCCCAATTCCTAATCTAGCGCACCAATTCATAGTCAATCGTGTAAGTTGTTTCCCCTTTCTTCACCGGCATCTTCACCAAAATCTCCTTCGCTCCCTCATCCCCAAAAGACCTCATCAAAGTCTCCGCCTTCCCCGTCCCAACCTTTAGCTTCCCATTCACAAAAACCCCGGCCGGTTTCTCAACCACCTTTCCGGTCAAAGCCCTAAAGAAAAGCAACCCATCCTTCTCCGAAGTCAAAGTAAACGTCCTCTTCAAAACATCTCCCTCCACCACCGAGCGATCCAAAATCGCCACCTCCCCACACTCATACATCAACGTCGGGGTCCCATCCTTCTCAAAAAAGTATCCCTTGAAAGCATAGCCGCGATCCTTCGGATAGAGCGGGTCCGGATTCACCGGCACCTCTTTACTCGTCACCGGACTCAACGGCCAAGCCTCCTCCTCATCCCTCAACTGCAAAAAACCCACATCCTGCGCCAGCTCCACCGCCCGCTCCGCCGGATTAAAATCCCCCGCTCCCTGCGACCGCCAATTCGCCGTCACATACTCCCCTTTCCAAATCCCCGTCAAAGCCCCGTTCTGCGCACTAAAGGCATAATTCATCCCACCCGGAAACCCCACCGCGATCCCACGAAATCCCGCGATCCGACTCCTCCCACGATACACCCGCACTCTATCAGTCACCACCAACCGATTCGGTTTCGAACTCAAGCCCTTCGGATCCCGCGCCGATCTCCCCAGCGAAAATTGATACCACAAGGCCCGCAGTTGCTCATGGGTATCACCGCCCAAAATATCCGGCTGCACCGCTTTCCCGCCCGGCCAATAATTCGGCATAATAATCCCCGGTCGATGCGCTGCCGGATCCTTCATAAACTCGTAAAACCATCCCGGCTGCAAGCGCTGAAAAGTCGTAATCAAATCCAGTCCCTTAAACCCTGGCCCCTCCTTCCCATTGTAATTATGGCAGGCGATACAATTCAACCCATCAACTCCCAGAAGCAAATGCCCCCCATTTTTCACCATCGGCCCCTCCTCCCGAGTCGGCTTCGCCAACTCCACTTCCGGCACCACATCCACCTTCGCCAAAAGCTCCGGCAATCCTTCCAAAGCCACCCGCCCAAACTGCGGCATCCTCGTCTTCATATACGGCCGTATCGCCAAGCCATCATAAAGAACCTTATTCATCCACTCCGGCTTCAACTTCCCCCCGACCAAAGTCAACGGCGGCGGAATCCGAGCCTCATTCCCCAAGCCTTCCTCAGTCGTGTGAAAATACGCCTCCATTCCCTCGTCAAGTCCGCCAAAATCATCCCGCACGTGGCAGGAAATACAATTCATCTGCGTCAAGTGAACCTTCACCCGATCCGCATCCGACAGCGTCACCGGCTTCTCCAAATACGCCTGAATCGCCCCCTTCTGCCCCTCATCCAAATCGTAATCCGCAACCTTGCCCGTCATGCAACCCTTCCCGAAATCCATCGTCCCCAACGCCGGCCCTTCTTGTGCCTTCGCCTCTCCCATCTCATGACAGGCCACACAATTAAACTTCTCAAAATTTGCCTTCCCCACCTTCACCTGATCCGCCGTCGGTTTCGTAGCCACCTCCTTCCTCTTGACCCCCAAATAGGCCTCCAAAGCTGCCGTCTCAACCGAACTCAAGTTCATGTTCGGCATCCGCCCCGATGGCCGGACCTTCAAAGGATCGCTCAAAAACTTCGACAACTCCCCCAAATGATATTTCCCCGAAACATGTCCCAAAGAAGCCACCTCCTCCGCATCTCCTGCCCCATGGCAAGCCACACAACCCACCTCATGAAAAACTTCCCGCCCCAACTTCGGATCACCAAGCTTCACCTCAGCCTTTTCCCCCTCCCCCTTCAATGAGCTCAAATAATCGCTAATCGACTCACTCACCGCACTCTTCTCCCCCGCCGAAAGCCCACCCAAAACATCCGGCATAGTCGTCCCCGCATGAACCCCATGCGGATCCGCGAGATACCTCTTTAAATAATCCCCCGAAACGCGCGTCCCCACCTCACTCAAATCCGGTGCCGCCTTCATCCCCTCGGTCGAAATCCCCTCATGACAAGCCGCACAACGTAACTCCCCCACCAAAACCTTCCCCGTCTGACCCAAAGTCAACGGATGCTTCCCAGCCAAACCCTTTACAAGCGGCTTACCCTCAACAAGTCCAACAGCCAAAACTGCCGACGTAAAAAAACCACCCCAAAATTTCATTGTCAAATTGTATCAACCTCCCCAAAAAAAGCAATCCCACATTCCACGCCCACCTACCCCCTATATGGAAAGCAACACCCCCTATAAAGCTTGGATGGCATACCCCTTGGATACTTTAGTCTGAGTGTCCACAACCAAGCCCCTCTTCCAACAAGCCGTTCGAGATTCCCAGCCAAACCTGCCCAAGCTCCTGTAACAATTCGCCACTTAAACCATGAAATCCCTCCTCCCATTCCTCCTCTGCCTTGCAACCAGCCCACTCACCTTCGCCAGCCATCAGGGAATCGTCCTCATTCCCGAAATCATCTTAAAACATCCAGAAGGACAAGTGACCGTCAAGGTAGATGTTAAGTCAGCAAAACTCGAAGCCATCGAAGTCATCATCGAAGGTAAAAAAGTCACCCTCAAGAAAAAGGAACTCGCAGGAATAGACAACGTCGATATCCGAAGCGTCCGGATCATGACCACCTTCTGACAAGGAAATTACGAATCTCGATCCAAGCTCACTGATCAGTTGATCATTGCCTTTGAATTTGGACCGAGAGAATCCCAGGTCGACGAAGAGAAATGGGAAATCCTCCCTGTTTATTCAGTAGCAAGATTCTCCTTCAAGTCTTCAAATTTAAACGTTCAACGTTGAACGTTCAGCCTTGAGGGTTCAAAGTCCCCCCATGGCAAACACCATCCGCGTAGGCGCAGGCTGCCTCAACCAAATCCCTCTCGACTGGTCCGGCAACCGCCGGCGAATCCTCGAAGCCATCTCCCAAGCCCGCGCTGCCGACGTCTCCGTCCTCTGCCTCCCCGAACTCGCCATCACCGGCTACGGCTGCGAAGACCACTTCCTCTCCCACGAGGTCGCCGACCGCGCCTGGGCGAGCCTCTTAAAAATTGCCCCCGAAACCCAAGGCCTCGTCGTCGCCATCGGCCTCCCCGTCTGGGTCAAAAATGCCGTCTACAACTCCGTCGCCCTCCTCGTCGATGGACAAATTGCCGGACTCGTCGCCAAACAAAACCTCGCCGGCGACGGCCTCCACTACGAACCCCGCTGGTTCCACCCCTGGCCCGCTGGCGTCATCGTTCACGACCAATTCCGCGAACACGGCCAAGACATCCCCATCGGCGACCTCATCTTCAATATCGAGGGCATCCGCATTGCCCTCGAAGTCTGCGAAGACGCCTGGGTCGCGGACCGCCCCGGCCGCCACTTCTCCAGCAACGGCGTCGACATCATCCTCAACCCCTCCGCCTCCCACTTCGCCTTCGGCAAACAAGAAGTCCGCGAGCACTTCGTCATCGAGGGCTCCCGCGCCTTCGGCGTCGCCTACGTCTACGCCAACCTCCTCGGAAACGAATCCGGCCGCGCCATCTTCGACGGCGGAGGCCTCATCGCCGACCACGGAAAAATTACCGCCGAGGGCCCCCGCTTCTCCTTCCAGGAAGTCACCCTCGCCGTCAAATCAGTCGATATCGAACGCAACCGCCTTCACCAAGCCCGCACCGCCAGCCGCCGCGTCGAAGTCGATGGCAGCCCTGAGATCGAACTCTCCCTCGACTGGCCAAAAGTCACCCGCAACGACGGCCACCAGTCCGTCCCTCCCATGTCAAAAGAGGAAGAATTCACCCGCGCCATGGCCCTCGCCTACTTCGACTACATGCGCAAATCCTGGTCGAATGGCTTCGTCGTCTCCCTCAGCGGAGGTGCCGACTCCGCCGCCGTCGCCAGCTTCGCCAAAATCATGCTCGACCTCGCCACCGCCGAACTCGGTGTCGAAGCCGTCCGCAAACGTCTCTCCTACCTCGACCTCCCCGAAAACCCATCCACCTGGATGCAGCAACTCCTCTTCTGCGCCTACCAAGGCACCAAAAACAGCGGAAAAATCACCCGCCAAGCCGCCCAAGCCGTCGCCCAAATGCTCGCCTGCGACTACGCCGAATGGGAAGTCGACCAACTCGTCGAAGGATACGAAAGTACGATCGAAACCGTCCTGAAACGCCAACTCAGCTGGGAAAAAGACGACCTCACCCGCCAAAACATCCAGGCCCGTGTTCGCGCCCCCGCCATCTGGATGTTCGCCAACATCCGCAACGGCCTCCTCCTCTCCACCAGCAACCGCTCCGAAGCCGCCGTCGGCTACGCCACGATGGATGGCGACACCGCCGGCGGCGTCAGCCCCATCGCTGGCATCGACAAAGACTACCTCCGCTCATGGCTCCGCTGGATGGAAACCACCGGCCTAGAAGAAACCGGCCCCTACACCGCCCTCAGTTTCATCAATAGCCAGCAACCCACCGCCGAACTCCGGCCCCGGGAAGACAATCAAACCGACGAAGGCGATCTCATGCCCTACGACGTCCTCGACACCATCGAGCGCGCCGCCATCCGCGATAAAAAAGGCCCAAAATCCGCCATGGAATTCGCCCTTCGCCACCACCCCGACCACCGCGAAAAAGACATGAAGAATTGGGTCATCAAATTCTTCAAACTCTGGGCCCGCAACCAATGGAAACGCGAGCGCTACGCCGTCTCCTTCCACGTCGATGACCTCAACCTCGACCCCAAATCCTGGTGCCGCTTCCCCGTCCTCTCCTCCGGCTTCGCCGAAGAACTCGCCGAACTGTAGCCAATGTATTACACTCGTTCTATCTCCTGTCACGCAGAGTTTCAACGCAGACAAGTCCCATTCGTCATCGCATCCCTGCTGGGCAGGGGTCTTCTTTGGCTTAAGAAGAGTGATGCGCAGCTGATCGAATAGCCTCAACCACTCTACATCACCCCCCATCCCCCTCCCGCCATTGCCGCGGATTCATCCCCTTCAATCTCCGAAACGTCCGATTAAAATGCGGCAAATCATTAAATCCCGATTCAAAGGCAATCTCCGACACCCCTCGCTTCGTCGTCGCCAATAACTGACAGGCATTCCCCACCCGCAGTTCGGCTAGAAACGTCGAAAAACTCTTCCCCGTCCCCCGCTTAAAATGACGGGCAAAGGTCGCCCGCGAAACCGGAAGCCCGCTCAAAACATCCTCCAGGCGCAACTGGTCCCGAAATCCCTTCGAGATCAACTCAATCGCCTCCGCAACCACTTCCCAGCGTGGATCACCCGCCTCCGGAATACGAAACTCCCCACTCGCCAGCGGCCTCACATCCTCCTCCCCAGCCCGCGCCACCAGCTCCAGCGCCTCCAATAATTGAGCGAGCCGACGCAGCCTCGACACCCCCGCCAAACCCGCAACCCGCCGCTGTAATTCCTCGGCCAACCCTCCCGAAATCAACAAACCCCGCTGCGCCCGCGACCACAATCCACTCAAGACCCCAAACTCCGGACTCTGCCAAATCCCACCCGCCTGAAACGGATCGAACTGCAAACAATACCCCGCACTCACCGAACTCATCCGCCAAAAATGAGGCAAATTCCGTCCAATCAAAGCCACCTCCCCCTTCCCAATTCTCCCCACATCATCACCCACCATCCTTAAACCTGCCCCCATCGTCACCAAAGTGATCTCCACCTCCGGATGCCGATGCCAAAGCGTTCCCGCCCCATCAATCTCCTCATACTCGCCCGCCGCCGTATGCAGCCGCACCCGCTCCACACTCTCATTCCAACTCAAAAATCGAAGCGATTGCCCCTTCCCAAACTCAATGCTTTCCAAGTAAACCGCCATCTGGAATCAGTTTATCGCATCAACCAACCTAACCAAACTCCATATTGAGATAATCCAACAAGTTTTTGCGTGAATCCCCATAGCTCTCTCACTCCACTTCCTTCATAGTCACCGCATGGAATCCCACCACTTCACCACCCTGGCCACGCGCCTTGATGGCGAACTCCACACCGGCTCACTGATGCGTGGCATCTACGCCACCGACGCCTCCGCCTACCAAGAAACTCCCCAGGCCGTCGCCATCCCTCAATCCGAAGCCGACCTCGTCAAAATCATCCGCTTCGCCTCCGAGCATAAAATCGGAATCATCCCCCGCACCGCCGGCACCTCCCTCGCCGGACAAGTCGTTGGAAATGGCATCATCGTCGATGTCTCAAAGCACTTCACCGACATCCTCGAAATCAACCCCGAGCAAAACTTCGTCCGCGTCCAACCCGGTGTCATCCGCAACGAACTCAACCGCGCCCTCCTCCCCCACGCCCGCCTCTTCGGGCCCGAAACCTCCACCCAAAACCGCGCCATGCTCGGCGGTATGCTCGGCAACAATTCCTGTGGCTCAAACTCCCTCCGCTACGGCAGCGTCCGCGACCATGTCCTCGAAGTCACCGCCATCCTAGCCGATGGAAACAAAGCCACCTTCGGACCGCTCACCGCCGCAGAATTCGCAGCCAAATGCAACGGCCCCGATTCTCTCGAAACAAACCTCTACCGCGAAGTCCGCGACCTCCTCTCGCCTGTCGAAACCCGCGCCGAAATCACCCGCGAGTTCCCCAAGCCCTCCATCCCCCGCCGCAATACCGGCTACGCCCTCGACCTCCTCTCCGATGCCTCCTGCTTCGACCCGGAGAGCGAAAAACCCTTCCACTTCGGCAAGCTCATCGCAGGCAGCGAAGGCACCCTCTGCTTCGTCACCGAAATCAAGCTCCACTGCAACCCGCTCCCCGCTCCCGTCACCGGACTCCAGTGCGCCCATTTTAAAAATGTCGACCAAGCCCTCCGCGCCACCCAGATCGCAATCCAACACGATCCCTTCGCCGTCGAACTGATCGACCACTACATTCTCGACTGCACCAAGCGCAGCCTCGAGCACTCCGCCAACCGCTTCTTCCTCCAAGGCGAACCCGGAGCCGTCCTCGTCACCGAAATCCGCGGCCACTCGCAAGAAGAAGTCCTCGCCGTCACCACGCGCCTCGAATCCGAAATGCGGGCCGCCGGATTCGGCTACGCCTACCCTGTCCTCTTCGGCCCCGACACCGATCGGATCTGGGACCTCCGCAAAGCCGGCCTCGGCCTCATGTCCAACATGCCCGGCGACGCCAAACCCGCCCCCGTCGTCGAGGACACCGCCGTCGACGTCGCCGACCTCCCCGAATACATCGCCGAATTCAACCGCCAGCTCAAGGACCGCTTCAATCTCGAATGCGTCCACTACGCCCACGCCGGCTCCGGAGAAATCCACCTCCGCCCCATCATCAATCTCAAAACCGCCGAGGGAATCGAACAGTTCCGCGAAGTCGCCAAAACGATCGCCATCCTCGTCAAAAAATACCGTGGCTCCCTCTCCGGCGAACACGGCGACGGACGCCTCCGCGGCGAATTCCTCGCCCAGATGATCGGCAAAAAAAACTACCGCCTCGTCGAACAAGTCAAAGGCACCTGGGACCCAGATGGCATCTTCAATCCCGGCAAGATCGTCGACACCCCGCCGATGAACACTCATCTCCGCAACGACCTCGACAAAACTCCCGCCAAGGTCGAAACCGTCTTCGATTGGTCCGCCACCAACGGAATCCTCGGCGCCGCCGAGATGTGCAACGGCTCCGGCGACTGCCGCAAAATCCACCTCGCAGGCGGCACGATGTGCCCCAGCTACATGGCCACCCGCAACGAAAAGGACAGCACCCGCGCCCGCGCCAACACGCTCCGAAACGTCCTCACCAACGCGCGCGACCAACACCCGCTCGCCAACCACGAACTCCGCGAAGTCCTCGACCTTTGCCTCTCCTGCAAGGGCTGTAAAAAGGAATGCCCCTCCACCGTCGACATGGCCAAAATGAAGGCCGAGTTCCAGCAACAAGACTACGACGCCAACGGCGCGCCCCTCCGCTCCAAACTCATCGCCAACTTCACCACCTCCCAGCGCCTCGCCTCCCACGCCCCCTGGGCCTGGAACCTCCTCTTCGGAATCGCCCCCATCCGACGCACCCTCAATCGCCTCACCGGCTTCCATCCCGAACGGACGATCCCCCTCGTCCCAAAACAAACCCTCGCCGCTTGGTTTAAAAACCACACCCCGCACTCCAACGCCGGAACCCTCGGAAAAGTCCACCTCTTCAACGACGAATTTACCAATTACAGTGACACCGACGCCGGTATCGCCACCATCGAACTCCTCGAACATCTCGGCTACTCCGTCGAAATCCCCCGTCACCTCGAAAGCGCCCGCACCTGGCTCTCCAAAGGCTTCGTCCGCAAAGCCAAAGAAATCATCAACGAAAACCTCCGCCTCCTCGCCGACAAAATCACCGAAGAAACTCCCCTCATCGGCATCGAGCCCTCCGCCATCCTCACCTTCCGCGACGAAGCCCTCGACCTCTGCTCCGACGACACCGCAAAAAACCTCTCCAAAAACTGCCTCATGCTAGAGGAATTCCTCACCCGCGAAGCCAAAGCCGGAAACATCACCCCAGCCTCCTTCACCACCGACCCAAAAATCGTCCACCTCCACGGCCACTGTTTCCAAAAAGCCCTCGCCGGAACCTCCGCCTCAGAAACCGCCCTCGCCCTCCCGAAAAACTACACCGTAAAAGTCATCCCCAGCGGCTGCTGCGGCATGGCCGGCTCCTTCGGCTACGAAAAAGAGCACTTCGAGGTCTCCAACCAAATCGGCGAACTCGTCCTCCTCCCCGCCGTCCGCCAAGCCGACAAAAACGACCTCATCGCCGCCCCCGGCACCTCCTGCCGCCACCAAATCCACGACGGCACAAAACGAACCGCCCTCCATCCCGCCCAAATCCTCCGCAACGCCCTCCTCCAAAAAAAATCATGAGACTCCAAGATCAAGTCATCCTCATCACCGGAAGCACCACCGGCATCGGCGCCGCCATGGCCCGCCTCTTCGTCGCCGAAGGCGCTAAAGTTATCCTCCACGGCCGCAACCTCGAACGAGCCAACGCGCTCCGCGAAGAAATCGGCCTCGTCAACACCGACTTTATCCAAGGCGACCTCCAAAACCCCGAAGCCCCCGCGCAAATTGCCAAAGACGCCCTAGCCTGCTTCGGCCGCATCGACGGCCTCGTCAACAACGCCGCCTTCACCACCCGCGCTCATCTTGCAGACACCGACGTCGCCTTCTTCGATCGTATCATTTCAGTGAACCTCCGCGCCCCCCTCCAACTCATCCGCGCCCTCATGCCCGCCCTCGAAAAGAGCGAAGGCTGCGTCGTCAACATCGGCAGCGTCCTCGCCCACTGCGGCCAAGCCAACATGCTCGCCTACTCCATCAGCAAAGGCGGCCTCATGACCATGACCCGCAACCTCGCCGACGCCCACGGCCCAAAAAAAGTCCGCTTCAACCAACTCAACGTCGGCTGGACTCTCACCGAAAACGAATATCAAGTAAAACAAGACGACGGCCTCCCCGCCAACTGGCCCGAAACCCTCCCAGCCTATGCCGCCCCCTCCGGCCAACTCATCACCCCCGAACAAATCGCCGAAGCAGCCCTCTACTGGGCCTCAAAATCCAGCCGCCCCATCACCGGATCAGTTCTAGAACTAGAGCAATACCCCCTCATCGGCCGCTACACCAACCACGAATCATCATGACCATCTCCCTAAAAAACCGCACCGCCATCATCACCGGCGGAGCCCTAGGCATCGGCCTAGCCATCTCAAAACGCTTCGCCCACGCCCACGCCCGCGTCGAAATCCTCGACCTAAACCAAGAAGCCATGGACGCAGCCGCCGAAGCCATCCGCAAGTCCGGAGGCGACGTCCAAACCACCCTCTGCGACGTCTCCAACCACACCCAAGTCGACCAAGCCATCAACGACATCTACGAACGTCGCGGAACAATCGACATTCTCGTCAACAACGCCGGCATCGCCCACGTCGGCAACGCCCTCAATACCACCCCCGAAGACTTCGAACGCATCCAACGCGTCAACGTCTTCGGCCCCGCCAACTGCACCCGCGCCGCCCTCCGCCACATGGTTAAAAACGACCAAGGCGGTTGCCTCCTCAACCTCGCCTCCATCGCCGCCGTCTCCGCCATCGCCGACCGCTTCGCCTACGCCACCAGTAAGGGAGCCGTCCTCACCATGACCTACGCCATCGCCAAAGATTTCCTCGAACAAAAAATTCGTTGCAACGCCCTCATGCCCGGCCGCGTCCACACCCCCTTCGTTGATGGCTTCATCGCCAAAAACTACCCCGACAACCAAGCCGAGATGTTCGAAAAACTCTCCAAAGCCCAACCGATCGGCCGCATGGCCGAGCCCGACGAAATCGCCGCCGCCGCCCTCTTCCTTTGCTCGGACGAAGCCTCCTTCATCACAGGAACCGCCATGCCCGTAGACGGCGGCACCATGACCCTCCGCTAAAAAATGAAACGAAGGCTCATCATTATCTCCGCAGTCCTAGTCGTCGCTGTCGGCCTCTTCTGGGTCCGACATATTTCCACGGAAGGGACCTATCTAAATTCCAAGGACTTCCTTGAGAAAGCGGAAGAACTACATTTGCCAACGTCCATGACCAGCCTCTCCTATGAGGGCATAAAAGAAGAAAGAGCCTACCTTCGTTCATGGCACATGTCCCGTTTTCCAGAATACCTCTACTCCTGGACTCCCTTGCACGAATTCGACGAAAAGACCCGCAGAGATCTTAAAAATAATTTAGGCCAGTGGTCTCACGAAAGACCAGCCATCAAACTCAAAGTAAAACCAAAAAATGGAGAAGAAAACGCAACAGACAAATCTCTGAAAGCTCAAAAAAACTCCGCTGCTCCGCTGCTCTGCGTGAGACTCCCCTCAACCAAGCCAAAAGAAAAACCTCTGCGACTCCGCGCTTCTGCGTGAGCCTCTCCCCATCCAAGTCCAAAATCTTCATCCTTAAAAAATGCCTTCCCCACTCATCTTCGACTCCGGCCTAGAGGAAATCTACACCCTCAAAACCCACGCTCCCGGCCCCGCCGGAGCCCTCCCCTTCACCCCCGAAAAACTCGCCACCGAGCCCAGTGGCCACCTCTTCGGTTGGACCCAAAACGTCGGCATGGGCTGGTCTTCAAAAGACGTCGCAGGCGGTGACTACCTCGTCCTCTCCACCCAAGGCGGCATCCGAAAAGAAGACGGCACCCCCGTCGCCCTCGGCTACCACACCGGTCACTTCGAAGTCGGCCTCCTCATGGAAGAAGCCGCCAAAACCATCACCGCCGCCGGAGGCGTCCCCTTCGCCGCCTTCGTCTCCGATCCCTGCGATGGCCGCACCCAGGGAACCGATGGCATGATGGATTCCCTCGCCTATCGCAACGACGCCTCCACCGTCTTCCGTCGCCTCATCCGCTCCCACCCCACCCGCCGAGGCGTCATCGGCGTCGCCACCTGCGACAAAGGCCTCCCCGCCATGCTCATGGCCCTCGCGAACTCGCCGGACCTCCCCACCATCCTCATCCCCGGCGGCGTCTCCCTCCTCAGCGAAGACACCGACGAAGACCTCGGCCGTATCCAAACCATCGGGGCCCGCTTCTCCCAAGGCGACATCACCATCGACTACGCCGCCCACGCCGCCTGTCGCTCCTGCGGCTCCCCCGGTGGCGGCTGCCAATTCCTCGGCACCGCCGCCACCAGCCAAGTCGTCGCCGAAGCCCTCGGCCTCGCCCTCCCCCACTCCGCCCTCTGCCCCTCCGGCACCGAAATTTGGAAAGACATGGCCCGCCGCTCCGCCGTCGCCATGCTCGATCTCGAAAAAAACGGCCTCAGCACCAAAGACATCCTCTCCGACAAATCCATCGAAAACGCCCTCGCCCTCCACACCGCTTTCGGAGGCTCCACCAACCTCATCATGCACCTCCCGGCCATCGCCCATCAGGCCGGATTAAAACGACCCACCGTCGATGACTGGCGTCGCTTCAATGCCGACATCCCCCGCCTCGTCGACGCCCTCCCCAATGGACCCCAACACTTCGCCACCGTGCAAGTCTTCCTCGCCGGCGGCGTCCCCGAAGTCATGCTCCACCTCCGCGAAGCCGGAAAACTCCACCTCGACGCCATGACCGTCACCGGCCAAACCCTTGGCGAAAATCTCGAATGGTGGGAAAACTCCGAACGCCGCACCCGCCTCAAAGAAAAACTCACTCAACTTGATAACATCGACCCAAACATCGTCATCCAATCACCCACCCAAGCCCGCAAAAACGGTCTCACCTCCACCGTCACTTTTCCCGAAGGCAACCTCGCCCCCGAAGGATCCCTCATCAAATCCACCGCCATCGACCGCTCCCTCATCGATGAAAACGGCATCTACTCTCACCAAGGCCCCGCCCGCGTCTTCGCCTCCGAACCCGATGCCATCGCCGCCGTCAAATCCACTGGCGACGACCGCATCAAAAAAGGCGATGTCATCGCCCTCATCGGCTACGGCCCCGTCGGCTGCGGCATGCCCGAAACCGCCCAACTCACCATCGCTTTAAAACATCTTTCCTGGGGAAAAGAAGTCTCCCTTATCACCGATGGCCGCTTCTCCGGCGTCTCCACCGGCGCTTGCATCGGCCACATCTCACCCGAAGCCTGCTCCGGCGGCCCCATCGGCAAACTCCGCGACGGCGACCCCATCAGCATCGAAATCGACTGCCACAAAATGACCGGCTCCGTCGACTACACCGGACCCGACTCCCTCTCCTCTCGAAAAACAAATCCCGCCCTAAAACCCAACCCAAACGTCCCCGACGACACCCGCCTCTGGGCCGCTCTTCAAGACGTCAGCGGCGGCTCCTGGGGCGGCTGTATCTACGACGTCGATACCATCATCGCTAAACTCAAAAACTCATGAAACTCATCCGCTTCGGCAACCCCGACCAAGAAAAACCCGGCCTACAACTCCCCGACGGCCGCCGCATCGATGCCTCCGCATTCGGCTCTGACTACGACGAATCATTCTTCGCCACCGACGGCCTAGACCGCCTCAAAAACTGGGCCGCAGATCACGCCGAAACCGCCCCGACCATCGACCACTCCGTCCGCCTCGCCCCCTGCATCGCCCGCCCCAGCAAAATCATTTGCATCGGTCTCAACTACGCCGACCACGCCAAAGAAGCCGGTGCCGAAATCCCCAAAGAACCCATCGTCTTCTTCAAAGCGACCTCCGCCCTCTGCGGCCCCAATGACAACGTCGTCATCCCTCGCAAGTCAGAAAAGACCGACTGGGAAGTCGAGCTCGCCATCGTCATCGGCCAAAAAGCCTCCTACGTCTCCGAGTCCGACGCCATGGACCACGTCGCCGGCTACGCCCTCCACAACGACTACAGCGAACGCGAATGGCAACTCGAACGCGGCGGCCAATGGGTCAAAGGAAAGAGCTGCGACACCTTCGCCCCCCTCGGACCCTTCCTCGCCACCCCCGACGAAATCCCCAACCCCCACAACCTAAACCTCTGGCTCAAGCTTAACGGAAAAGAAGTCCAAAACAGCAGCACCGCCCAGATGATCTTCAACGTCCCCCAAATCATCAGCTACCTCAGCCAATTCATGACCCTCCTCCCCGGCGACATCATCAGCACCGGCACCCCTCCCGGCGTCGGTATGGGCATGAAGCCCACCCCCATCTACCTAAAACCCGGCGACACCATCGAACTCGGAGTCGAAGGCCTCGGCACCCAAAAACAAACCGCCACCGCCGCACAATAGGGCCAGCTCCAATAGAAAGAGGAAACATACCCGCAACACAGCACGTAGTCTCAAGTTCGTAGTCTCAAGTTCGTAGTCTCAAGTTCGTAGTCTCAAGTTCGTGAGTCGAAAAAGAACCGGATCGGTTCAACACTTTCTTTATGAATTCCTCTTTCTCCAGAAGTTCCCACCTTTCTCTGATTCTCCTAGGCCTGGGTCTACTCCTGCCATCTCTAGCCATGGCGGAGAATACAGGAATCCCAATCTCGCTGGATTTCAAAAGAGAGGTCCAACCGATTCTCAAAGCTCACTGCTATGGATGCCACGGGCCAAAAAAGCAAAAGAACGATATTCGCTTCGACACCCTCTCCACTGACCTGCTCAAAGACGCCCCTGCCGCCGAAACTTGGCATGACGCTCTGAACGCCGTCTCCATCGGAGAAATGCCTCCGGACGATGAACCGGAACTCAGTACGAAAGAACGCACCATCCTGACCGATTGGATTCGTGGAGAACTCAAAAAGGTCATCGCTTCCACCAAAGACTCCGGAGGAAGCCCAGTGCTTCGCCGCCTCAATGGTGCCGAATATCGTTACACTCTTACCGACCTCCTCGGAATCAAGTCCGATTACGGTTCAAAGCTCCCCCTTGACCCCCTCTCGACCGAGGGCTTTCGTAACGACGGAGCCACTCTTGGGATGTCCGCCCTGCAGCTTGAATCATATCTGGAATCAGCCCGTGAGGCGCTTGGCCGTGTCCTTGTCGAAGGGGCTCAGCCTCCTCGAACTTCCGATCTCAAAACCGGGACCGATACCATTAATGGCCTCCGTCCCGGCAAACCCTCATCACGCCTGGGAAGACTGAACTACTTCGTCTCTCGCGTGAAAGACGCTCCCCGTTTCGGCGATTTCACCATTCGAATCAAAGCACGCGCCGAGATCATCGAAGGAAAGCCAGCGCCACTTCTCCATGTCGAATACGGCAACAAAATCAGCGGAGCCATTGCCTTTATCGAAAGCGTCGGCACAGAAGCGGTCCTTTCTGCAGAGCCACAGATTTTCGAATTCCAAGGCCGCGCGGAAGCATTTCCCTTACTCCCCCCAGACCCCAACGAAAAACCGGATTTTCAAAAAAACACAAAGAAGGCTAAAAATGAAAAAGGCTCCTCGAAGTTCCTGCAATTCATCCTCCTCACCAATTCTTACGACGATGGCCGTAAACCTCCGAAGAAAGCCAAGGGAAGAAACGGCAAAAAAACGATTCCCGAAGATCCCAGCTTCCCCAAGATTATCATCGAATCCGTCGAATTTATCGGCCACGATTACGTCACCTGGCCGCCTGAACCGCACACCCGCATTCTTTTCGAGAGCTCTAAAAAAGACCTCGATTATGCCTCGGAGGTTTTTCAGAAGTTCCTCCGCCGCGCCTGGAGAAGACCACCCACCGAAAGCGAAGTTATAAAATACGTCGACCATTTTCAGCAAACCGTCGCCGGGGGCACTCCGCACTTCCTGGCCCTCCGCGAAACCCTCGCCGTCGCTTTAGCTTCGCCCAACTTCCTTTTCCTAGCAGAACCAAAGGCAGTCGGTGACAGCAGACGCCCCCTCAACGACCATGAACTGGCAACCCGTCTCTCCTACTTCCTCTGGAGCTCCATGCCGGACGACGAACTTTCCCGAATCGCCGATCGAGGAGATCTACAGAAACCTAAAGTTCTGCGAGCTCAATTCGCCCGCATGCTTGCCGACGAAAAATCAACCCGCTTTGTTGCACAGTTCTCCAGCCAATGGCTCGACCTTGAAGGAGTCAATCGCATCGCGGTGAATCCTGATTTTTACCCAAATTTCGATGAATCTCTCAAAGCCGACATGGCACATGAAAGCCAACACTTCTTTGCCGAGATTCTCCGCACCAATACCTCGGCCCTCCAATTTCTCGATGCAGACTTCACCATGGTGAATGCCGCGCTCGCCCAACACTACGGACTCGAAGGCCCCAAAACCCAGCACTTCGAACGAGTCTCCCTCAAAGGAAGTGACCGCCCCGGCGGCCTCCTTGGTCATGCCGCCATCCACATGATCACCTCCGACGGCGGAGAATCCCACCCGATCAAACGCGCCGTCTGGATCCGCGAGCGCCTTCTCAATGACCCACCCAAGCCTCCCCCACCAAACACTCCCTCTTTGGAATCCATCGACCCAAAATTCGCGAAACTTTCCATTCGCAAACAAATGGAAGTTCACCGCTCGGACCCGGCCTGCAACGACTGTCACCGTAGCATCGACCCATGGGGCATTGCCTTGGAGCGCTACAATGCCATCGGACTATGGCGTGAGAACATCCTCCGCCCCTCCGGCAAAGGCCGAAAGCTCATCAAGCTCCCGGTCGAAAGCAGGACCGTCCTGCCCGGCAACCATCCGGTCGATGGTCTCGATGGCTTAAAAGCCTACCTGCTTTCCGGACGTCGCGAGCAATTCGTCCGTGCCCTCGTCTCCAAGCTTCTCACCTATAGCCTCGGCCGATCACTCTCTCTCGCCGATAGATTGGCCGTCGATGACTTGACCAAAGCCTTTTCCAAAAACGGATACCGCCTTCCCGGCCTCCTCGAAGGAATTGTCTTCCACGAAGCCTTTTTAAACCGATAACCATCTTCCTTTCCTCCCATGAAAAAACTCAATCGCCGAGCCTTCCTGCGCGCCTCCGGCATCTCCCTCGCCCTTCCGTGGCTCGAAGCGATGGGCCTTCCATCGGCCCGGGGCACCGCCACTCCGAAACGCCTTTGCTCCATCTACTTCCCCTACGGCATTGGCGTCCCGAAAACCAACCATCCAGAGCTCGATTGGGGGTGGTTTCCACAAAGCGAGGGACGAGATTTTACTTTTAGCAAACCTCTCGAACCTCTCGAACCAATGCGTGATCAAATCACCGTTCTGGGAGGTCTCTCTCACCCGCGCATGCGTGGCGGGGGCGGACATGACAGCGGAGACACCTTCCTCACTGGTGCCGAATTACGACGCGGCGGGGGCAATATGAAGAACAGCATTTCACTCGACCAAGTCATCGCCAACCACTTCGGCGGGCAAACCCGGTTCTCTTCTCTCGTTTTCTCGAACGACGGAGGCGTAGGCATCCCAACCAGATCCAACACCCTCTCCTATACCGACGAAGGACTCCCCATTCCGTCACTCAACCGCCCCGCGATTGTCTTCGAACGCCTCTTCGGGCTAAACGAGGGCTCCATCGAAGCGCAGCGACGTGGGCTAAAACGCAGCGGCAGCCACCTCGACCTCCTTCTCGACGAAGCACGCGGCTTGAATCGTAAACTCGGTAAGCGCGACCAACAGAAGATGGACGAATACCTCACCTCTGTTCGCGAAGTTGAACAACAAGTCGAGCGATCCGCCGCCTGGCTCGATGTCCCAAAGCCCAAAGTCAATGCCACCGGACTCTCACTTGATGCCGATGACTCCACCCCCGGAGAACTCATTCAGACCATGCTCGACCTCATCGTGCTGGCCTTCCAAACCGACTCCAGTCGTGTCGCCACCTACCAGCTCGCGAGCATGCACGGGGCCATTTCAATCGCCAGCAAGTTCCCTCAGCTCCTGGGCTTCGGCAATAATTTTCACAGCCTCGCGCACGGTGCCAACAAGCCGGGCGGCATGAAACGCCAAGGCGAGTGGGCCCGCTTCCTTTCCGGCCGTATTCACTACCTCCTCAACCGCCTCGACTCCATCGAGGAAGGCGATGGCACTCTCCTCGACAACACCCTCGTCTACTACGGCAGCTCCAACAGCCAGACTCACAACAACAAGAACTACCCCCTCATTCTCGCCGGCGGCAAGAAGATGGGCTTCGACCACGGACAGTTCCTGCGCTACGGGGAAGACACTCCCCTGTCCAATCTCTACCTGACCATGCTGAACCAGCTTGGTGTCCCGACGAAAAAATTCGCCGACAGCACGAGCAAAATTACCGCCGTCCTCGCCTGATCACCCGGAACAATCAAAGACTCCTCATAAACTCTCACAAACTTCGTACTTCAATGAAACTTCTTCTCATTTTTTTGCTACTCCCTCTCTCCGCAAAGCAGCTACCCCTTCAACCTCTTCCGTTTGCCAAGCCTGCCGATGTAGGCATGTCCCCGGAAGCCCTCGCCAAAATCGATCCCGCCGTCGAAAACCTCATCGAGACCAAACGCCTCGCCGGCGGCTCCGTGATCGTCCTGCGAAAAGGCCACATCGTTTACCAAAAACAATTCGGCCTCGCCAATCGCGCTGAGAAAAAGCCCATCAAAAAAGACACCCTCTTCCGCATCTACTCCATGACCAAGGGCATCACCTCGGCTGCCGCCATGATGCTTTTCGATGAAGGAAAACTCGACCTCGATGCCCCCATCTCCAAACACCTTCCCGAATTCAAGAACCTCACCGTCTGGCAAAAGGACGGCGACCCCGTCCCCGCCGATCCCACTCCCACGATCCGCGATCTCCTCCGCCACACCGCCGGATTCTCTTACGGTTGGTCAACCCATCCAGTCGATGCCTTCTACCAAAAAGCACAACCCCTCGACCGTAACAAAACCCTCGCCGAGATGACGCAAGCCATCGCCGACATCCCCCTCCTCTACCAACCCGGCACTCAATGGGTCTACGGCATCAATACCGACGTCCTCGCCCGCGTCGTCGAAGTCGCGTCCGGCCAAACCTTCGACAAATTCCTCCAAGCCCGCCTCTTCACCCCCCTCGGCATGCCCGATACCGGCTTCCACGTCCCCGCCGAAAAAAACCACCGCCTCGCCGACGTCTTCGGCGGCAAAGCAGGCATCCTCGTCACCACCGAGCCCGCCAAAGGATCTCAATTCCTAAAAAAACCAGCCCACCTCTCTGGAGGTGGTGGCCTCGTCTCCACCATCAACGACTACGCCCGCTTCCTCCAAATGATCGCCAACGGCGGCACCTTCCAAGGCAAACGTTACCTCAAAGCAAAAACGGTCAAACTCATGACCACCAACCAACTCCCCGACGAAATCCCCGCCATCTCACTCGGCGTAACACGTCACGGCGTCGGCTTCGGACTCGGTTTCAATGTCCGCATTTCACGAGATAAACGCTGGGACAAACACGCCCCCGTCGGTGAATTTGGCTGGGGAGGTATGGCCTCCACTCACTACTGGGTCTCGCCAAAACACGACCTCGTCGTCGTCACTATGGAACAAACTCTTCCCTACAACGCGAATCTCGAAGACACCCTCAAACCCATCATCTACCAAGCGGTGAAAAATTGACCCAAAGGATTCTTATAGAACGCTCTCTCTTCAGTCTCCACCTTACGGCCTGAGCCCTCGCCGAATTCTCCAAGGAAAGTGGACGTCTTCATAGACGTCCAAATCGTCGGAACCCACCTCCGCAAGTCCAATCGCCCCTAAGAAATACCGCGCCCGAGGAAAAAACCTCACTTCTTCTCACCCAAGTGCTTAGAAGCAAACTCGATAAACCGGTCCCAATCCCAGTCCTTAATCGAGTGTCCCCCTTCCCGGATGTGATACCCCACTTCCCCCTCCATCATCGCCTGCCCCACCGGTGGTGACTCCTCCGATTGCAATCCCTTTTTCCCCAGCAGGCGATAAACTTCGCTCGCGTGATACGCCGAGAGATACTCTCCCCGTCCATCCGCCCAGGTATCTTCCACCCCGCTGTGCACATACACCGGCCGTGGCGCGATACAGGCCAGCAACATATGCTGGTCCACCGGCAGATCGTCTTCCTGCTCTACAAACTTCTGGGCATTGCGACACAGCCAATACGGAAAACGAGTCACCATTTTCTTGAGCGTCTCGCCCGACTTCCGACGCCACAGCGCCGCTCCCGCACACCCCGACTGCGCCGAGATCGCCATCGCAAAGCGCTCATCCTGCGCCGCTGTCCAAAGCGCCGTCTTCCCCATCTTCGAGTGACCCATCACCGCCACACGCTTCGCATCAATATCCGCATCGGTCTCCAAATAATCCAGAGCCCGCATCCCTCCCCAAGCACAGGCCGCCAGCACTCCCCACTCGTGTGCCTTCGGAAAACTCTGTCCCCTCGGGTAAAACAATCCATGAATGCTCTTCCGAAATTCCACCTCATTGTGCTCCACCAAATCTTCGTGATACACCGCGCAAAACGCGAACCCCGCATCCAGGATCTTTCCCAAAGGCCACCCGTTCTTCAAACAATCCCTCTTCAAAAGAGCACGGTCAAAATCACTCGAGCGCGTATTGTTAAAGCTATGTTTCATGATCGCCGGCACCGGCTTCTTCGCCCCATTCGGCACATACACGACAATCCGCATCGTCCTCTCCCCCCGCTCCGTCTTCAGTCGAATATCGACATCTTTTCTTGTCGCCTTTCCTCCCATAAACTCCTCGTCCTTCTTCACCACTAGAAAGCTCACCTCCAAGGGCGTCGACGGCTCCGGCACCCGTCCGTAAACCAGATTACTAAACAACGACATAATCTGCGGCCGCCTTACAGTGCGCCACTCCTCCGCTGTCGTGATCCGCTTCCCCTCCACCGTCACCAACAACTCCGGCAAGTCATACGCCGGAATCTTAGCTTCATCATAATTGACATCCCTATCCCCTTCCTTCGCCTGCTGCGCCAGCACCATCGACCCCAGCAACAACCCCAAAACAAAATAAATCTTCACCGCGCCACCCTGCACCCTGCACCCGCCCCCCGTCAATCAAGGAACCTCGCGCGACACGCCAAGGCGAACAAACCAGGGACAATTAAGGGAATCTGATGGGGACTCGCCTGGTTACCCTTTTACATGGGGCGGCACTTCGTTCTGCCCCATGCTGGTATCATTCTGGCCTTTCAACAATTCATCGATTCAACAGCTCCACACTCAAGGAAAGCCAAAAGCCCATAGCCGAAAATCTCGGCGGCTCCGCGCCTCTGCGTGAGACCCATCCCCGACTGGATCCCATTTATAATATCAACCTCCTCCCAGCCCCTCCATTGCCCCGCTGCTCCGCGTGAGACTCCCCACTAAAACGGCTTCTTAATATGCATCCAAGCATGCACATGCGGCTTCCCCCGAAAGTAACAGAGCATATTCGGCCCCTCCAACTGCCAAACATCCCAAACCTCATCCTTCCCAAGGTTCTCCTCCTTATAAAAAGCCATGTGAATATTATCCAAGCCCCCCGCTTCAACCAACTTAAGTGCTTCTTTGGAATCCTTCTCCCGAAACGGAGCCAGCAAATCCCCCAGCACCTTACGAACGTGCCCCTTCTGATCGCCACTCATATCTCCCACACGAATGCCATCAAGCCCCACCTTCTTCCCGGATAATTCAATCGTCTTATTCCCCTTCTCGCCCCGACTCTTCCCACAAAGTGCCACCTCCCGCTGCTTCCCGTCGAGCATCTGATAAACCTCGTTCGCCCGCACCGCCTGATACCAATACGCGTTCCCCTTGTGATCCGGCTTCTCATTAAAACCATCGGCCGCGTGCCCGTAAAAAAGCGGGCCACCAAAAGCCGTTCCCTCCACCGAGTCCCCATCACAACGTCGCGTGCAATGCCTCCCCGTCAGCACAAATTCAAACTTCCCCGTCCCTGGCGTCCCAAAAATCGCGACCGATGATCCCCCCTCAAATCCATCGAGCCCACTGTCCCACTCCACCTGATCAAAGACCTTCTCGGCATACTCCTCACTGTGCAGCCCCATAAAAATCTCCTTAATCATGGCCTGTTGATCCTTGGAATAATCCTCCACCAGCATCTTCGTGATCAACCAATTGTTGTCCACCTTCAGCCGCAACTTGTGCTCAAACGGAAAGCAAACCGCCTTCTTTTGCTCCTCATTAAGTGAGTCATAAAAAGTCTTCACCAAAGTCTCCGACTCCGGCTTCTTTTTCTCCTTCTCCGCCCCAATGATCGGCAAGCTCCCAATTCCCAACCCCGCCGCAACACCGGATGATTGACGAAGAAACGAACGGCGACCGACAGCAAGTGGATGGTTTTCAGGATTCATCATGTTCAAAATTTCAAACCACAACCTAACAGCTCACCGCCACCACTCCACCTTTTTCAATCGAGGTCCCAGGATTTAATCTTGGCAGCCTATCCCGCAAAGAGGCATCATCTCGCAACTGGGAAACTCACTTTCCCATCCGGTTTCCTCCATGTGATCCAACCGCCCTGAGAAGTCAAAGCGTCCCCCCGGCACTTCGTCCTGTCCAATCCCCCCCGGTTTGTGAAACAATCCTCATAATATGCCAAAGCTGGTTCCCCTTCTCGCTGCTCTCCTTCTCACCTTTCCTGCTCCAGCTGAAGATCTTCCCACCGATCATGCCGGACGCATGAAAGCAGGCATTGCGCTGTTCCAAAAGACGATCCGCCCCGCCCTCGTCGAGAACTGCCTCAAATGCCACGGCGACGAAAAAACCCGCTCCGGCCTCGACCTTTCCTCCCGCGAACTCCTCCTCGAAGGCGGTGAAACCGATGACTCCATCAACCTCGACGACCCTGCCAAAAGCTTCCTCCTCACTCTCATCCGCCACGAAGAAGAGCCCGAAATGCCGCCCAAAAAGGCCAAACTCCCCGACACCCTCATCGCCGACTTCCAAAAGTGGATCGCCCTCGGTGCCCCCTACGACAAACCCCTCCTCGTAAAGGACCGCAGCAAAACCACGGCGATGCAAGTCACCCAAAGCGACCGCGAATTCTGGTCTTTCAAACCCCTCTCCAATCCCACCCCGCCCACCACCAACGATTCCTGGTCCCAAACCAACATCGACCGCTTCGTCTTCGCCAAGCTCATCGAAAGTGAACTCTCCCCAAATCCTCCCGCCTCCAACCACGCCCGCATCCGCCGAGCCTACCTTTCCCTCATCGGACTCCCCCCAACTCCCAAACAACTCAAGTCCGCTCTCTCAAAAACCCACGACCAACTCATCGACGAACTCCTCGCCAGCCCCCACTACGGAGAACGCTGGGCCCGCCACTGGCTCGACGCCGCCCGCTTTGCCGAGAGCCACGGCTTCGAACAAGACTACGATCGCAAATACGCCTACCACTACCGTGACTTCGTCATCAAAGCCCTCAACTCCGACATGCCTTGGGACCAGTTCGTCCGCTGGCAACTCGCGGGCGACGAGATCGCTCCCGACAACCCCCTCGCCATGATGGCTACCGGATTCCTCGGAGCCGGCGTCTTCCCCACCCAGCTCACCGAAAAGGAATTCGAAAGCGCCCGTTACGATGAACTCGACGACATGGCCGCCACCACCGGCACCGCCATGCTGGGCCTCACCATCGGCTGCGCCCGCTGCCACGATCACAAATTCGATCCCATCCCCGTCAAAGACTACTACCAATTCGTCTCCATCTTCACCTCCACCATCCGCAGCGAAATCGACATTCCCATCAACTCTGATGCATCTCGTACTTCTCTCGAAAAATGGACCACCCAACACAAAAAGGCCACCGGAGACCGCGCATCCTACAAAGCAAAACCCGAGTCCACCAAAGCCTTCGATCAATGGCTCAAAAACCAAGCTCCTTCAAAGCTCACCGCCAGCGATTGGACCATCCTCAACGTCACCTCGGCCACTTCCAATCAACCCGCCACCACGCTAACCGCCCAACCCGATGGAGCCCTCCTCGCCTCCGGCAACACACCTGCCAAGGAAACCTACACCCTCAAGTCCCAACCCGGCGCAGGAGAAATCCGCTTCCTCAGAATCGAAGCTCTCACCCACCCCTCTATGAAAGGCAACGGCCCCGGCCGCGCCAGCAACGGGAACTTCGCCCTCAGCGATCTCAAACTCTTCACCTCACAACTTGGCTCCAAAAAACAAGAGGTCAAATTCACCTCCGCCAAAGCCACTCATCAACAGAATGAAACCAACCTCTCCGTCGCCTCATCCATTGATGGTGATTCAAACAGCAGCGGCTGGGCCGTCGATCTCGGAGGCATCGGCAAACCCCAGGCCGCCGTCTTCGAATTGCCCAAACCACTCCAACTCGCTCCGGACGACACCCTAGAACTCACCCTCAAATTCTCGATCAACACCCAGCACAGCCTCGGCCGCTTCCGCATTTCCATCAGCAACGAAACATCGCCCCCCATCAAAGTCGGCAGCGGAAAAAACCCTCTCCTCGACCAAGCTCTCAAGGCGCTCCTCACCGGACGTCTCACCCCACAACATCGCCAAAACCTCTTCCCCCACTTCGCCAAAACCGACCCTCAATGGCAGAAGCTCAACGACACCGTCCAAAAATCTTTCGCCTCCAAACCCAAGCCCACCGTCACGAAAGTCCAGGTCACCAGCGAAGGCTTCCCTCCCACCAAACACCACGCCGACGGCCGTGGCTTCCCCCACTTCTACCCTGAAACCCACTTCCTAAGCCGAGGTGACCCGAACCAGAAAAAGGGCGTGGCCAAAGCCGGCTTCTTGCAAGTGCTCATGCGCAATGACAAAACAACCAAAGACTGGCAACAGACTCCACCCGCCGACTGGACCCGCACCAGCTACCGGCGGCGCGGCCTCGCCAACTGGATCAGTGATACCGAAAACGGCGCCGGACACCTCCTCGCCCGCGTCGTCGTCAACCGCGTTTGGCACCATCACTTCGGACGCGGCATCGTCGCCACTCCCAACGACTTCGGCTTGCAAGGTGCCCTCCCAACCCACCCCGATCTCCTCGACCACCTCGCTCAACGCTTCATCGAAAATGGCTGGAATCTCAAATCACTCCATCGCGACATCCTGCTCAGCTCGACCTGGCTTCAAAGTAGCGAGCCCTCGCCCGAGAAGGCGACCATCGACCCCGACAACAAATTTCTCTGGCGTTTCACCCCACGCCGACTGGAAGCCGAAGTCGTCCGCGATTCCATCCTCGCTGCCGCCGGACAACTCGACCCAAAAATGTTCGGCCCCGGCACCCTCGATGAAGGCCAGCGGCGCCGCAGCATCTACTTCATGATCAAGCGCAGCCGCCTCATCCCCATGATGCAGGTCTTCGACCAACCCGAACCTCTCGCCAGCCAGGGCAGCCGCCCCAGCACCACCATTGCTCCGCAAGCCCTCCTCTTCATGAACAATCCCCAGGTCGTCAAATGGGCCCGCGCCCTCGCCGACACCCTCGATCAAAAAGATCCCGCCGCCGCCATCCAACAACTCTACCTTCGCACTCTCAGCCGCTCACCCTCACCTTCCGAACTCGCAAACAACCGTGCCTTCTTCGACGCCCAGTCCGCTTCCTATTCTGGAAATCCAAGCGCAACGCAACTCGCCCTCGCCGACCTTTGCCAGGTCACCTTCAGCCTCAACGAATTCGTCTACCTCCCATGAATCACTCCGATCTCTACACCCGACGTCACTTGCTCCAAACCGCCGGTGCCGGCTTTGGCAGCCTTGGATTGACCACCCTGCTCGCACAAGAAGGACTCCTTGGATCCGACGATCCCCTCGCTCCAAAAATCGCGCACTTCGATGGCAAGGCCAAGTCCGTCATCTGGCTCTTCATCAATGGCGGCCCCAGTCAGGTCGACACCTGGGACTACAAGCCGGAGCTCGAAAAGATGGATGGCAAGGAACTCGCGGGCTTCGACAAAAAGACCGGCTTCTTCTCCAATGCCGTCGGCCCGCTCATGAAGTCTCCCTTCGAGTTCACCCCCCGCGGTCAATGCGGCAAGATGGTCTCCTCCATCTTCCCCAAACTCGGTGAACACGTCGACAAAATGGCCTTCATTCACTCCGGCCACACCGAGTCAAACAACCACAGCCCGGCCCTCTTCATGATGAACTCCGGCCAACCGCGCATGGGACTTCCCTGCGTCGGATCCTGGGTAACCTACGGACTCGGCAGCGAAAGCCGCGACCTTCCCGCCTTCGTTGTGATGTCGGATCCACTCAACCGGGGACTTCCAAAAGGAGCGGCCACCAACTGGGGCGCAGGCTTCCTTCCCAGCGTCTATCAAGGCACCTGGCTCAAGCCCAAGGGAGATGCCATCGACAATCTCAAGCGCCCCGCCCACATGGACGATGGCCAGCAACTTCGTCAACTCGCCCTCCTCAAAAAACTCAACGGCCAACACATCAAAACCCGCCCCGGCGATGCTGAATTGGAAGCCCGCATCAAAAGCTTCGAACTCGCCTACCGCATGCAAACGGCCGCGCCCCAGGCCTTCGACATCGATTCCGAACCCGACCATATCAAAAAACTCTACGGCGTCGGCGAGAAACACTGCGGCCACTTCGCCCGCCAATGCCTCACCGCCCGCCGCATGGTCGAGCGTGGCGTTCGCTTCGTGCAAATCTACTCCGGCGGCATGGAAAACCAACGCTCGTGGGACGGTCACAACGACATCAAGGGCAATCACAGCCAGTTCGCCGGCGAAACCGACACCCCCATTGCCGGCCTCCTCAGCGACCTCGATCAACGCGGCCTTCTCAAAGACACCCTCGTCATTTGGGGCGGAGAGTTCGGACGACTCCCCCTTTCCCAAAAAGCAGCCAAACCCGGTCGCGACCATAACCCGCATTGCTTCACCACCTGGATGGCCGGCGGTGGCATCAAAGGCGGCGTCAGCTACGGAGAATCCGACGAAATCGGCCATCACGCCGCCGTCGACAAAGCCCATGTCAACGACATCCACGCCACCATCCTCCACCAACTCGGCTTCGATCACGAAAAACTGACCCACACCTACAACGGTCGCCGCTTCCGCCTCACCGACGTCGGCGGAAAAGTCATCAAGCCCATCATCGCTTAGCCTCTTTCCGTCAGCACTAAAAGTGCGACCGATCGTAGCCAAAGGATACCAAACTAGTCCTTGGCATGACGGGAAGAAAGAATACGATCTTCGTTTATAAGTTTCCGTCCTCAAACGATCAAACCAAAATTAATAACGACTATGGCTACTAAGAAAAAAGGCTGCGGATTCCTCATCGTCGCACTCGTCCTCCTCATCCTGGGAGGCATCATCGCGGCAATCCTTGGCAAAAGCGCTTACTCCACCGGCAAAGAATTTGCTGAAGATATCGAGAAAGGCGAAATTTTCGTAACACCCGCGACTCTGGATTACACCTCTGATGTCAACGGAGAGATTACAGTCTGGCTGACAAGCGATACCCCACCAACGACTGATACGATTGAAATTGAAATCACAGATACCGCCTCCGGCAAAAGTTCAATGGCGGACAAGCCCTCGTCTACCAGTTCAATGAATAACCACCATCTGGTGGCCACCTTCAGCGTCGCCAAAGGTAGCAGCTATAAAGTGAGAGCCAATGGCACAACAGCAGGACAGACGCTCAGAGTATCTAGTGTTGATTCTGCAGCCGTCTTATCAATGCTCGGCAAGGGCTTTGGAGCCTTTGGAGTTTTTGGAATCTGCGCCTTTCTCGCCCTGATCTTCGGCATTATCGGGCTCGTCAAATTCTTTGGCTCGAAGAATGCAGCCTCTGTGCCGCCACCGATGTAACGCAGTCTTACTCTCACCAAAAAGCAGCCATTCCCACTCCGGGACTGGCTGTTTTTTTTGAGCGAGGAGGGTTTGATTTTGTTCGTTCAATCGGAACCAATCAAGGTTGACCAAATTGCTTTTTCCTCATCACGCCCCATCACGAAAACTTCCTCAGCCTTCCTCAGCCTGTTACCAAAAATCATCCCGCATCCACTCCGCTCACCCTCACAAACTCCTTCCCCCCACTTCGCACGCTTTCAAACTCTCCCACCCCATCACCCAGATCAGTAAAGACCGCTTCTTCATCCACCGACCAGTTCTCCAAATCAACGCTCTTCTCCAATTGGAAAGTCCTTCCTTGAAGCAGCGCAAATCTCACCTGCAAGACATCCTCACTAATCAAAAAACTCCTCACCTTGATCACGGTATCGGCCACCTTTGGATCCGTCCCCCCTTCCAGCTCCTCTGCATTGCTCCGGCCATCGCCATCGAAGTCATCTTCCCCCTTTTGCTCCAAATCCCCAAACACCGCAGCCTCTGCCGGATCCGACATGCCATCCCGATCAGTATCGGGATCTTCGTGCGCTTCAAAGTTATCAAAGGTCACATCCACCGCTCCATCCGCCTGGCCTGCATTCCCAAAAAGCCCCGCCGATCCATTGATGTAAAAATCATCGAATCCCTCCACCGTCGCAATCGTTGTCGTCAGATCTGCGACATCGAAGACCTCGACCAGGAATTGTCCCTGATAGCCGTGGAAGACAAGACGGTAGGCTTTGCCCTCTTCGACAGAAACATCCACGTTCCCCAAGGTAACCGCTTGCTCGTTATCCACCCGGGACAAATAGACCCGTTCTTCGTCTGAATCAAAAGTGGCCGCGTAGCCATTCAAGGTCCCCAAACCGGGCGTTGAGACCCGCGCTAGAATTCCAAAATCCTGCTCGAGGGCAGCGGCAGCCTCCACAATGTCCACCGAAACCCGAAAGGCGGTGTTATCGACATCTTCGCGCAGCGACCCGACCCGACCCGGCCCAAAAGCATCCGGATTCGGCGACGCCCCGGCCTGAATGCGATAGGTATTTCCCCCGGGAAAAGAAAAGGCTGCGGTCCCGCCAACTGTGGCCAGCGGGTTTGAGCGAGTCCACCCGTCATCATTCCCATCAGTAAAATCATCGACCACCTGCCCCCAGCTCGTCGCCGCTCCGAACGCACCCATCAGAAAAACCGACCCTAGCCTACAAATATTCATGGGACATAAAACCAGCTCATCGCCCCCCGAGTCAAACTCATTCCATCCCAAACCTCCCCAATTACGGATTTTCCCACCCGTTCTTCTTCTTTGACATCAGCGAAGCGTCTGCAAACTTAGGAAGTCATGAAAAAGTGTCTTCTCGCGGCCCTTGCGCTCCTCTCGCCAACTCTCCTTCCTGCCCAGACGGCGGTCCCAACCGCGCTCCCTGTCGAGCAGACTAAAACTTCGCTCCTCTCCCAGGTTCCGAATGCCCTCATTCCCCACGATCCCCAAACCAATTTCCGCCTTTTCCTCAATTATACTTCGGCAAAGAACTTCACTCTGAATTTCGGCGGACATCCGGTAGAACTCCCCGCCGGCGAAAATGCCACCGCAGACCTCACCTTCGAACACCTTCCAAATTCCCCCGCCCTCATTCTCCTTACCACCTCGGGCGACCCCACCACAAAACGCATTGAGATGGCCTCCCCCGTCATCACTGAGGGAAACGCGGCCTTTCAGCCTCTCCCCGGAAAAGACTTCCCGATGGACGAAGCCTTCACCTTGATGGCGCGTTTCAAAACCACTGCCAACACTGGCACCCTCGCCGCCATCGCCCCCGCCAAAGGCAAGTGGACCAAGGGCGGCAAAACCCTCTTCATTGACGACGGCGAACTCCACTACGATGTCGGCTGGGAAGGCGCAATGAATGGCGGCAGCAAAGTCAACGACAACAAAGAACACCTCGCCGCCCTCGTCTCCGATGACGAAGGAAATATTCAACTCTTCCTCGATGGCAAGGAGGTCGCCTCACGCGATGACCTCACCTCCAAGGACGACAAAGACCACGTCTTCAAGATCGGCTCCACCGCCACCGACTTCGGCAGCGACTTCAAGGACGGCTCCATCGACCAAGTCCTCTTCTGGAAACGCTCCCTTTCACCCAAGGAAATCCAGACCGCCGGCCAAAAAAAGATCAACGAACTCAACACTCCCGACTTCCATTGGAAAAAGCCAGCCATCCAAAACGGCTCTCCTTCAGAACTCATCAAAACCTCCCCCCACCCCGGCTACGGCACCACCGTCTCTCTTGGTAAAACCGAAGGCCTCACTCTCCACGAAGCCTGGATCCAGCCCCTCGAAACATCCGACCATCGCGACCTCCTCGAAAACTGGAACGCCGACGCCTTCAAGCGCGGCCAGGAAATCTATAACCAACTCTGCATCACCTGCCACGGAAACGAAAAGATCGAAGGCTCCATCCCCATCGCCCTTAAATTCCACGAAGGAAAATTCAAGAACGGCCACGATCCCTTCCGCATGTATCAAACCCTCACCAAGGGATACGGCATGATGATGCCCATGCCGCAATTCTCGACCCGCCAGAAGTATGATGTCATCCACTACATCCGCGAGGAATTCCTCAAGAAGCACAATCCCTCACAACTCACTAAAACCGAAGACTCCTACCTCGCTTCCCTCCCGCGCGGGATATCGCAAATCGAGGAAAAGGAATCCAAGAAGACGCCCCCTCCCTACAAACAAATGGACTTCGGGAATTACCTTTTCTGGACCTACCAAATCGAACCCGGACCACTTGATACAAACGTCAACATCGCCCAAAAAGGCCTCGCCATTCGCCTCGACGAAGGCCCCGGCGGAATCTCCAAGGGCAAAGCCTGGGCCGTCTACGATCACGACACGATGCGCCTCGCCGCCATCTACACCGGTGACCAATTCGTCGACTGGAAAGGCATCGCCTTCGATGGCTCCCACGGCACCCACACCTCCATCGTAGGAGAACGCATCCTCGTCAACGACGACAAGCCCGGCTGGGCCCACCCCGAAACTGGCTCCTGGGACCCCATCCGCGTGACGGGGAAAGACGGCCGTAAATTTGGCCCGCTTCCGAAGGATTGGGTGAAGTTTAAAGGAATAACACGAACATTAGGCACTCCGACTTTGGAATATCAAGTCGGAGACATCTCTGTTAGCGAGCGCCTTTCGATGGGAAGCGATGACATCATTTACCGATCCCTATCAGTGGCACCTCACTCTCAAACTCTAGTCCTCCGAGTCAGCGATGACGTTCCAGAATCCGTCGAATTACCCTGGGTCATTCAAGATAATAGCCTGTGCTTGCGTTTCTCGCCTTCCAAAAAAATTCAACAGGTGAACATACTAACGTCGTCAGACGGAAAAATTATCTACCGCGGGAATCCTGGAGTTCCCATTACCCTCGGATCTAACACCCGAGTGATCGTTGGGGCTCCAACTACGGCACCAACCATCGTCACCACCAAAATCCAACGCGGCGACGAATCCGGCCCCTTCGCCGTCGATACCCTCACCGTCCCGGTCTCCAATCTCAACCCGCACCATTCCTGGATGCGCACCAGCGGATTCGACTTCTACCCCGATGGCAAACGCGCCGCCGTCTGCACTTGGATGGGCGACGTCTGGATCGTCGAAGGCATCGATCAACTCGAGGGCACCCTCACCTGGAAGCGCATCTGCTCCGGCCTCTTCCAACCGCTCGGTCTCAAGATCATCGACGACAAAATTTTCGTCACCTGTCGCGACCAACTCGCCAAGCTCCACGACCTCAACGGCGACGAAACGATCGACTATATCGAGTGCTTCAACAACGACCACCAGGTCACCGAGCACTTCCACGAATTCGCAATGGGCCTGCAAACCGATGACAAGGGCAACTTCTACTACGCCAAGTCGGCCCGCCACGCCAAGGACTCGCTCGTCCCCCATCACGGCACCCTTCTGCGCATCTCGCCCGATGGTTACAAGACCGACATCCTCGCCACCGGCTTCCGCGCCGCCAATGGCGTCTGCCTCAACCCCGATGGCACCTTCATCGTCACCGATCAGGAAGGCCACTGGAATCCCAAGAACCGTATCAACTGGGTCAACGGCGACGGCCCCACCGAATTCTTCGGCAACATCTACGGCTACTCCCCCGTCACCGACACTGCCGATTCCGCGATGAAGAATCCCCTCTGCTGGATCACCAATAGCTTCGATCGCTCCCCCTCCGAACTCCTCTGGGTTCCCAAGGACGCCAAGTGGGGCTCCCTCAACGGGCAACTCCTCAACCTCAGTTACGGCTATGGAAAAATCTACGTCGTCCCGCACGAAACGATCGGCTCGCAACGCCAAGGTGGACTTTGCGAACTCCCGCTCAAGCAATTCCCGACCGGCATCATGCGCGGACGTTTCCACCCCGGCGACGGTCAACTCTACGGCTGCGGCATGTTCGCCTGGGCCGGCAGCCAGCGCAAAGCGGGCGGCTTCTACCGCATCCGCAAGTTGGACAAACCCGCCCATCTCCCCACCAAGATCGAAGCGACCAAAAAAACCGTCACCCTCACCCTCTCCGATCCGGTTTCAACCGACGCCATCAAGCCGGAAAGCTTCACGATCAAAGCATGGGACCTCAAGCGCACCAAAAACTACGGCTCGAAACACTACAACGAGCGCGCGTGGAAGGTCAGCAAAGCGACCCTCGATGGCAACAAACTCCACCTCACCATCCCCGCGCTCGAGCCAACCTGGGGCATGTCCATCGAGATGAAACTCACCGGTAAAGATGGAGAGCCCTTCACCCGCCTCATCCACAACTCCATCTTCGAGTTACCGGAATAGAGGCCAGGCCTCCTTTGGAGTGCGGGTGGCTTGCCCCCGCTTTACGATCCACCTTATCATTCGCTATCGAGCCGTCACCAACGGAGGTTGAAGCTGTAGCATAACGCCGAGGAATTCACCGCTCGAAAGCAGACACGACAAGCAAGCACCGCAGTCAATAAACCAGAGTCATCTTTTGACCTGTTTCTCTCCAGCGGCATCAATTTACCTTTGCTCTCTTGAAGTGATTTGCGAACAATGCCGTCAGGCGTCATGACCTTGCTCAAAACGACTACGCCCCACCACTCCGCAGCCCATGGAAGAGTTCATTAAATCGGTCTTAGCAAAGGCCTCTCAGCTCAAAAATCAGAAGGTCTCCCAACCCACTTCTTCGGAAAAAATTCGTTCGGAGTTTGATCTCGGACTCTCGGAATACGGCTTGGAAAAACAAGCCGACCTCCACAAGTTCATCGATGGAATTTTTGCGTATTCCGTCAACACCCAGAACCCCAGATTCCTCAACCAACTCTACGGCGGCACTCGTGAGATCACCTGGCTGGGTGACCTCATCACCAGCATTCTCAACACCTCCATGGCAACCTATGAGATCGCCCCCCTCGCGACCCTCATGGAGAAAGAACTGATCCGTATCATCAATGAGGAAATCGGCTTCCCCCAAATCGATGGGCTCATGGTGCCGGGCGGCAGCAATGCCAACATGATGGCCCTCCATTGTGCCCGCTTCGCCAAAAACGCAAATATCAAGGAAGACGGCCTCTACGGCATTCCCGAGTTTCACGTCTACTACTCAGGAAGCGCCCACTACTCGACTCAAAAGGCGATGTCCCAACTCGGTATGGGGACCGGACAGCTCATCAAAGTCGCGGACGACCATGACCACCGTATCTCTCTCCCTCACCTCCAAGAAGCGATCAAGAACTCCCTCTCCACCGGCGCGATTCCTCTCTGCGTCGTCTCCACCGCCGGCACTACCGTCTGGGGATCATTCGACCCCATCGATGAAATCCAAGACCTCTGTGAACGACATCAACTTTGGCATCACGTCGATGCCGCCTGGGGAGGTCTCGCCCTCTGGTCGGATCGTAAGGAGTCACTCTTCCGCGGAGTGGACCGGGTCGATTCCATCACCATGGATTTTCACAAACTCATGGGAGCGAGCCTGACCAAGGCCTTCTTCCTCACCCGCCATCCCGAAGCAATGTATGGAGCCAACTCCGGCGGAGGCGAAGAATACATCTTCCATTCCTCCCATGCCTCCCGAAACCTCGACACCGGAAGCTACGCTCTCCAATGCGGCCGCAAGGTCGACTCCCTTTCACTCTGGCTCCAGTGGAAGCTCGAAGGAACCTCACGCTACCGCCAAAAAATCACGGAACTCTACGAGCTCCAAAACTGGTGCGTCGATTACCTCGAGAGCCATTCCGGAAGATTCAAACTCCTCCACTCGCCGGACTACATGAACATCTGCTTCCAAGTCTGCCCGAAAGATCCGGAGGTCGATGCCGGAGAGTTTAACCGCTCACTCCGTGAAGAAGTCATGGCCCAAGGTGACTTCATGATCAACTTCTCGTCATCCGAAGAGCACGGGGCCTTCTTCCGCCTCGTCCTCAACCAATGGGGCGTCGATCAAGCCATCCTCAAAGAGCTTTTCGAATACCTCGAAGACCTCGCAAAGCACTAGACTTCAGATTAGCGGGTTCCAGAATCCCAGCGGGATGGCCAGAAGCTAGCACGGCGGTAAAGCAACAAAGGAGCGCAACCCCGGGACCCCAAACCCTCCATTCCAGCGTCCTGAAAGGCCGCCAGAAGCTTTGTTAAAAACCACGCCTTTCCTCGCTTAAAACTTCCTGCGACCATACCGCAATCCCCTACTCCCACCCCGGGAGCACCACCTGCGCCTTCAAGATCTCGCCATGAGTCTTCTCCTCAAGCCGCAGCGCCCGCACCTCCTCCGTTTCCTCAGCCGTCCCAAAATTCCGGATCACTCGGATCTCAGCCGTCACCGTGCTGATATCCTTATCATTCCAATCGCCATAGAACCGCGCCCCAAAGGAATAGCCTCCCGGAAAAAGCCCCCGCAGTGACAAAGACTCCGGCCCGTATCCCTTCGTCACATTTCCCGACCACCATGCACCAGGGAGTTCTTGAACCCCAAGCGCAGGAGAGAGCCAACCGTCAGAAAGTCGGCGGGTTAAGATATCAATATTACTCTGATCCGCATCCCACTCTAGCACCACCCGGAGATCCACTGGAACATGACAAATTAGACGTGGGTCAATCCCATAGTCTTCTCCTCTCAATCCTGTTTTAGAAAGGACCGCATTGAGTTCCTCCAAGGCGACTAAAGACCGGCCCCACGTATAATGAGAATCCTTGAATGTGATCGCTTTCCAATAATGAGTCACCGCCTCTTCCGCATTACCCCTGAGGTCTTCAATCCTCGCAAGATCATAGTGAGAGATGGCATCTTCTGGGAGTAACTCCGCCACCCTAAGAAAGAGTTCGTAGCTCAGTTCCATCTCTCCAATTCTCCGGTAGGCCTTTGCTGCGCGACGGAGAATTTCTGGATTCTCAGGCATGTGTTCAGCGAGATCCCCAGCAACCTTCCGAGCTTTTACGACTTCATTTTTCTCCCGCAAAAACTCGATCACATTAAGGTAGAAGTCAGCCCGCCAACCGAAAGTCGATCGGTAGACTCGATATTGATCTTCCCATTGAGAGTCATCGCTCAAGACTTTCGCCAAAGCCTGCACGTAGTATTTGGATGGATTGGCATCCCCTTTTTCAAACACCATCTTCAAAGGTTCCTCTTCCGCAAAAGGAGCCACTTCTTTTCCCGCACTTCCCCCATTCCCCATCCATTGCTTCTGGGGGACTTCAACCAAGTCCCCAGGGTAGAGCTTCACACCTTTATGCTTATCCATTTTCAAATTGTAGGTATAGACCTGTCCATTCCGGTAAAGTTTCACCCGATTGATCGCGCCAAAAGGCGTCTCCCCTCCAGCTTCTTGAATCGCATGATAAAGAGTAACACCGGGATAAAGCGTCAGCACCCCCGGCTTTTTAACTTGCCCCCCTACCGTAATATCAATCCAAGGAACTTCAACTTTCAGACCTTCTTCCAGCTCAACCAACTTAGCGAAGTGCTCCTTAATTCTAGGAATTTCATCCTTCTTAATCCCGTCACCGCAAAGCTCTCTAATCGAAAAAAGCTCCTTCCTAACGGGAGCTAAACTCACCAAATCTGCGTCTTCGTTAAATGTTTCGATTTTTTTCAGCCGCTTCAACTTAGTTTCCACATCGATTTTGATCCGTTCACCAAGAGGAATCACGGCACCTCCTAGAGCATCACAACGTCTTTCCCAGGCCTTTGCTAAATCATCGAAATCCCTCTTCTTTTCATCCTCCCGTTTTCTCTGAAACCCAAGCCACTCCTGATAAAGCTTCACATCCTCTTTAGGGGGCACAAAACCAAACTCCCGATACTGCCGGGCCGTCTCCAACACAATCATAGACGAGGAAGAATCCATCACACCATGACGATGGTTAAACTGATCGATCTTCAGACGCGCCACCCCTTCATCTTTCATTTTCTGACTCTTCAACCTCGCCCACAACCAATCACCAATCGGCGTTTCCAAGCCCTCCACACTTGGCCTCAGCCCCACCCATCGATTCATCACCTTCCCCAGCTCCATCGCACCCGTCGCAGAAGGGCCCATGATCGGATCAAGTTGCGCAAGACTATGCCAGCCCCCTCCCGATCGCAGAGCCTGACACCGTAGCCATTCACTCGTCCCCTTTCCACTATCGATCACATGAAGCGGGCAAGCCGTTTCACCCAAGCCAGCACGCCCGCTCACAAAAGCCCCATCCGTGATGAAAATAACCGCATCAGCATGGACCGTCTTCCACGGAAGACCTCGGGGGCGCGCCATGCCAATGCGGGGAATCTTTGAAAGTTCCTGAAACAACTCCGCTGAGCGGCCACCAGCGAGATCAAACTCCTGAGCCTCTCCCACCTCTTCACGGAAAACGCGAAGAGTCACCTTGGCATCCTTATAGAGTTTCAATAATTGACCCAGTCGTCCCGCCACTTTCGGGGACATCTCAGTCGCCCCATCGAACCAAATCTCCAACGACTCAGCGCTAAATTTGGGCGCAACCTTCTCCAAGAAATGAAGGTCGCCATGATCGCTGCGATAAGCGAGATCTTCCGTAGCCTTCCACGACATTTTAGAAACAGGCACACTCGCCGAATCTCCACTCTGATTCTCCTTAAAAGCTCCTCCTTCCCCCCCCGCAGTCTCCAGACTAAAACTCCACTTCTCGGGCCGACCCAGCCCCTTTGGCCACACCGTCACCTCACCCGCCTCAACCATCTGCACCGTTTTAATCCATACCGTCTTCGTCCCCTTTACCGGGATTGGAAACACCTGCGTCCGGAATTCATTCGTCACCTCATTCACCTCAATCAAGCCAGGATCCACTCCCCGCCGAACAATTCTCTCATAAGCCACTCGCCCCCGCTTCTTCGGAACCACCACGCCCTCGCGCCTCACTCCATTCACATCCATCGCGAAGGAAACAATCTCCTCACCCACCTCAAGCGGACAGGTCAAATCTCCCTCCGCAACTCGCTGCCCCTCATTGTAAAAAGTCAGCGTCAGATCCCGAATCAAAAAACGCCCATGAAGCTGACACTCAACGACCGCCTCCCGAAAAACCGAGGGCTTCTTAGCAACCGTGAGACTGAATTCAGCAAAGGCAACGCTTGTGAGAACAAGCAACAAAAAGAAGAACCGCATGCAGAAGAGACCCATCTGTCCTTAAAATGTTCAAAAAGGAACACGAATATGCTCCTCTCTCGTATGAAATCCGCCCTTTGGCTCGTCTCACTTCTCCTCCCATTGACCGCCAATGATCTACCGACCCAAGACAAAGCCCCTGAACTTTTTCGAGCAAGCGACAAAGGCCTCTTCCACAAAGCTCAACGCTCCAAGGACGGCATCCTAGTCCTCAACGCAAACAACGGCTTCTTCGACAAAGGCAAAGTCAAAGCGATCGGAAAAAAAGCCGGAAAACCCCACGAAAAAGACCTCATCAGCGCCTCCTTCGATGAACTCCAATTCCTTCCAAAAAAGGAAGACGCAAAAGCCCGCTGGTATCTCTGGTCCGCCGAAGCAGGAGAGATCAAAATTGAAACGGACTTCGGAAATCACTCCCCGAGCCCCGGTGAATGGAGTTTTCAAATCGACGATCATAGTGCGCCTTTGGGAGAGCCGATCTCGATCCAGGCCGGAAAACAAAAAGTCACCCTCCTGAGAAACGGGACCCCAAAAGAAGCGGCAAACATCAAATCCCTCACCCTCTCCGGCGAGCCCATCAAAACCGCAGCCGTCCTCCGCGCCCGTTGGCGGCCCGCCGCCATTCATTCAAAATTTGCCGCGAAGGGTTGTCCGAAACCAATGATGTGGATTTTTGAAAGCCACAGCGTGGCCGACGGTTCGAGCTACAGCCCCATGACGACCTCTTTCGGGTATTTTGGAGCCACCTTCGGCGCCGATCGCAAAGCCGCGGGCGGAGTCAATTTTTCAATGTGGGCCCTCAGTCACAAAGGAGGAAAAGACACACTCCCCCCCTTATCACAAATGCCACACCTCTGGGCCGTCGGAAATCCCGAGGCCGAGTTCGGAGGGTTCGGGCACGAGGGCTCCGGCGTGAAGATCCGCAACTGGACCCCATACGAACATCAGCCGACCTCCGTCATTCAAGCCCTGCGGGTCGAAAAAAATGGCCCATATCATACCTACTACGGATACCTCTTCGATGAGCAAACGAATCAATGGATTCTCTACACCGCTGGAAACAAGGTGCTCAAGCCAAAGGCATCCTCACACCTTCGCGCGACGGCCTTTTGTGAAGTTCCCGGGCCTCCCCAAGTTGAACGGACCGGTGACCAACAACGAGTGCTCGAACGACGCGGATGGTTTTTTGATGCCTCCGGTAAGATATTCCCGGTCGATAAAATGTCGACGAAGGCCCATCTGCAGAATCACGACATTGCCCTCAGTGACGACCATTGGTTCCAAGTAAAAACCGGGGGATTAGAATTCCGAAACGTCCCAGCCAAAGTAGAGACAGATTTCATTCACCCTCTCCCGGAATTCCTCCAACCGGAGAAGCTCAAGCAACTTTACGAACTGCCCGCCACGATTGGTGAAAGCCAAGTTGTCGTCGAAAAGACCTCTGCAAAAGTGAGCTATGACATCTCAAAATCTGGCACCAAAGCCACTGGAGTCCTTTGGTTTGGCGAAATCGATGCCATCACCTTCGTCCCCAGAGAAATGCACAGCACTGAGCGAGGAAGGGACAGCGAAAAGCTCTTTTCAAAGGATCGCGTCTGGTCCCATCAGGCAACCGTGAAAAACATTCGCAAAGGGGAAAACATCATCGAGCTCGACGGCTTAAAACCAGGAACAAAGTATTTTCACCGCCTCTTGGTGAAGAATGAGGAAGGGAAAATTTGGGCCAAGGAATCGGGAAGCTTTTCCACGAAACCCTAGACAGGAGTCGTGGCACCCTCGCCGCTGATCCGCGAGGACAAGGAAATGGCGATCGGACTTTCACGGTCCTAGCAGTGAAGCGGCGAGCGCGCCACGGCTTGTGCTAGCGCGTCGAGAAACGGAAAACAACCTTGTGCTTGTAGGTCTCGCCGGGCTTTAAAATGCAGTTGGGAAAGTCCGCTTGATTCGGCGAATCAGGAAAGGCCTGCGTTTCAAGGCAGAGACCAGTCCGGGGCTTGGGGAGAAAATTACCGGTATAGAACTGCACGCCGGGCTGGTTGGTGAAGACTTCCATGACGCGCCCGCTCGCGGGATCGTGCAAGATAGCAGTGCTCTGTAAGGTCTCGCCATCCGCATCACGAACGACCCAACAATGATCGTATCCACCGGCCAAGCGGAGGGGCTCAAAGTCATCTTTAATGCGGTCGCCCACTTTGGTGGAGCGGGTAAAATCCATCGGGGTGCCTTGAACCAATGCCCTCTCGCCGGTTGGAATGAGACCCGGAGTAGTGGGGAGAAAGGAATCCGCCATGAGCTGGAGTTCGTGGTCGAGGATCTCGCTTTGATCATCGCCGGATAGATTCCAGTAAGTGTGATTGATGATATTGACCGGAGTCGCAGCATCAGTGGTGGCAGTCACTTCGAAAATGAGCTCGTTGGCATTGGTGAGCCAATAAGTGACCTTCGCCGTCAAATCCCCAGGATAGCCTTCATCCCCAGCATCAGAATGGCGAGTGAAACAGATTCCGCTCCCATTGGGACGGATCTCCGGTTGTCCATTCCAGACGAGCTTATCAAACCCCTTCAGTCCACCGTGCAAATGACAGGCCTGACCGTGGGGCTCGTTGTTGGTCGCGAGTTGGTATTCCTCGCCATCGAGAGTGAACTTTCCGGCGGCGATCCGATTGCCGAAGCGACCGACCGTGGCTCCGAAGTATTCCGGGTTCTCAAGCCATGACTCAAAGCCGGAATGACCGAGGGTGACATTGGCCAAGGTCCCCTTGCGATCAGGAACCTTGAGTGAAATCACCGTTGCTCCCAACTCCGAGAGCTTCAGTTCAAGGCCGTTAGCATTGCAAATGGTAAAGAGGCGAACGGGCCGACCGTCGGGCGTAGTGCCAAATGGGATAGTTTCCAAAGTGGGTTTCTAGTCGAGGATTTCGACGACAACACGCCGGTTTTGGCGGCGGTTGGCTTCGCTGGTATTAGGAACCATAGGATCGGCTTGGCCGACTCCGCGGAACTTCAAGCGCTCCTCTTTGACTCCCTTTTCAAGAAGGAAATCATGAAGGGCTTGGGCCCGTTGCTGGCTGAGACGAAGGTTACCGCCAGCACTCCCGAGGTCGCAGGTGTGACCCACGACTTCGAAACGGGCATCCGGGAAGAGCTGTAAGACCTTCTGAACCTGCGTGAGAACGCGGGCCTGCTGGGCCGTCACGTCCGCCTCTCCTTTGGCATATCTTACGGGATCAATCTGAGCCGTCTCGCGCATCATGGTCGCGAGTTGCTTCTGCGCCACCGAAGCATCGAGTTGAAGACGCCCCAATTCACCACGCGTCGTCTTGAGGTCTTCTTCTCGCTTGGCGAGTTCCGCCGCAAGTTTGTCCTTCTCCTTCTGGAGCTTAGCAAGGTCTTCCGTCATGTCGGGCTTCTGGGCCATCTCCGCGCGGAGCATTTTGAGTTCGGCATCGCGCTTGCTCACCTCATCAGAGAGTTCGGACTTCTGCTTTTCCAGAGAAGCTGCGGAAACAGTGAGAGCATCGTAATCCTTCTTCAGACGTGCGGCTTGGGTGGCCTGTTCCTGGGCTTTTTTCAAGGCAGCCTGAGAAGTGGTGAGGGTCTTGCGAAGCTCATCGGATTCAGCAATCGCCTTCTTGGCAGTCTCAGCCATTTCGCCTTTCTTCATGAGGCTGGCTTGAGCGGTCTTAAGCTTAGCTTCGACATCGAGGTGAGCCGCTTTGGTCTCTTCCAGCTTTGAGTTTAAAAGCCCCCGCTCGGCAGTCAGGACTTCCACCTTCTGTCCGAGTTCGACAGCGTCTTTCATCGCAGTCGAGTTTTGAGCGATACGCTTCTTCATCACGTCCATGTCTGCTTTGGCAGTGGCGACCTGCGTCCTATGCAGTTCCACTTGAGCCAGAAGGCCGGCGTTTTGCCTATTGAGCAGACCGGCGCACTCCGCCAACTTCACACTTTCAGCAAGTTTGGCCTCGGTCATCTGAAGAGCACTGCGTGATTTCACGAGTTCCGCCTTCGCCATCGCGATGGTTCTTTGGAGTTTCTCCTGCTCGGAGATGAGAGCTTGATTCTCCTGATTCAACTTGGTCACAGCCGTCATGGCCTTTTTGTTTTTAACCAAATCAGCCTGCATTAGGGTGATACTCTTTTGCACTACTTCGATCTCTTTTTGTAGGCTGGCCTGCTTTTCGGTGAGGGTCTTGTTTTTCTTCTTCAGGCCATCAGCATCGGCACTGCTGGCGCTTAGCTTTTTTTGAAGATCATCACGAGCCTTGATCAGGACCGGGACATCAAGCGAGCGTTTCATTTCCACAGCAAGATCTTCGCGGAGGTCTTTGAGTTCCTTTTCGCGGGTCGCCAGAAGGATCCCGAGGCGGTCTTGTTCTTTTCTAAGGTCGACCGCAGCGGCCATCGCTCCCTTGCTGTGAGCTTGATCAACACGGAGTTTGCGGAGTTCGACCTCCTGGCTCTGCACCCTTTGTTTTAAAAGGTTCGTTTCCTTCTCAAGTCCAGCGATATGGGCCTTGGCTTCCTTGTGGCCTTTCTCCGCTTCCTCGACGCGGGTCATGAGCCCCTTGATCTTCACAAGGAGGGCATCGCGCTCACCTCGGACAGCTTGGAGCTGGCCCATCGTTTCCGCGCGGTTGGCGCTGTCCTTTTTCAAGGTCTCCTGCAGTGATTTATTCTTACCCTCCAGCTGCTTCACGCGAAGGAGGCGGGCTTTCGCGACGAGAAGCTCCTGCCGCTCAAGATGAAGTTCATTGCGGAGGTTGACGAGGTCTTGCTCAAGGAGTTCTTGCGCATGAACATCGCCTTGGTCCTTTTGGGGAGCCTTGAGCCTTGCCACTGCCGCCGCGAGCTGCTTCTGGAGTTCCTTCACCTTGCCCGATTGATCAGGGACAGTGGGCCGGTTCAGAAGAGTGGCATACTCTTTCTGGAGCTTGGTATAATCTTCGAGAGTTTTCCCAAAGTCAGATTCAAGATTAAGAACGAGATCGATGAGTCGTTCGCGATCTTCCTGGATTTTCGTGATCTCCACCCCGGGCTCGCGAGCACCTAGGGGAGCGACCATGGGGAGCGTGCAGGCGGCCCAGAGCGTGAGGATTTTCTTCATCATTTGTAGAGAGATAGCTTCCCAAATAACTGTTTCTGAGACAAGAGTATTGCAGCGACCTTCCTTACCTACTAGGAAGCGCAGCAATCATTATATTTAACTATGCCTAGGCAAATTGCATTCCTCTTTTTGGTAGGCGTTTTAAGCGCGACGGGCACCACGCCCAATATCGTTCTCATTTACGCCGACGATCTCGGATATACCGACCTTTCCTGCCAAGGTTCGAAGTATTACGAAACTCCAAACATCGATCGGCTGGCCAAGGAAGGAATGACCTTCACCCACGCCTACGCTGGTGCCGCGAATTGCGCCCCCTCACGCGCCTGCCTCATGACCGGACAATACACGCCACGTCATGGCATCTTCACGGTTGGAAATTCTGATCGCGGTAAGGCCAAAAATCGGAAGCTTATCCCGATCAAAAACACCGTGCTGCTCGACCCAAAGTTCACCACCATTGCCGAAGCCCTCAAAAAACGAGGCTATCGCACTTGCGTCGCCGGAAAATGGCATCTGAGTAAGGATCCCACTAAAGATGGATTTGATACCAACTTCGGTGGAACTACCTGGGGCCACCCGAAGTCCTACTTCTCGCCCTATAAAAACCCTTACCTCAAGGACGGTCCCAAAGGCGAACATCTCCCCGAGCGATTGGGACGTGATGTCGCAAACTGGATCAGCGAAAACTCCAAGTCACCCTTCTTCGTCTACCTCCCCTTCTACTCGGTCCACACTCCGATTCAAGCACCCGACGACCTCACCGCGAAGTATCAGAAAAAGTCCCCGCATGGATCTCACAAAAACCCTAAATATGCCGCCATGATCGAGGCCATGGATCAGGCCGTGGGACGGATTTTAAAAACCCTCGACGACCACGATCTCGCCAAAAACACCCTCGTCATTTTCACCTCCGACAACGGACCGCACGGAACATACTCGCGCGCCGAACCTCTCCGTGGAGTCAAAGGGATGTATTACGAAGGTGGCATTCGTGAACCCTTTCTTGCCCGCTATCCCGGCATCATCAAAGCAGGGTCAAAAAACGAGACCCCGGTGAGCCAAGTCGATCTCTTCCCCACCTTTCTTGAACTCGCGGGAGAAGCGCCCCCAAAGAACCTAGACGGACTAAGTCTCCTCCCGGCCTTCAAAAAGGAACCCCTCCCGGACCGCGCCCTTTTTTGGCACTTCCCTGGATATCTCCAAAGCTACAAACCAGATCCGGATTCCGCATCCAAACTCTTCCGCACCACCCCGTGCAGCGTGATTCGCAAAGGCGATTGGAAGCTCATCCAATATTTCGAAGACGGAAAACTTGAGCTCTACAACTTAAAGAACGACCCCTCGGAAAAAGAAAATCTCGCGACGAAGGAAGCAGATCGAACTACCAAACTTTTGCAGGAATTAAAAACCTGGCAAAAGGAAACCAAGGCTCCCATTCCGACCGAGGAAAATCCTAGATATCGATCGGACTAACTCGGATTCATCCTCTTTAAGGGGCATTCGGCAAAGTCTAACGAAGCCACCAAAATGCGATCCAGACTGGCACCGCAAAGAGGAACAACACGACCCAACCCCAGTTACGAATCGAGCTTTCTTTGACGCCTGATCCAAAATATTGGGCTGCTTTTTCTGGAAACCAAATGAGGAGCAAGGGCGGGATCATGACTGGAAGCAGTCGAAATACGCCCATCCTTCCAATAACAAGAAAGGGCAGCAGAAATCCCACCAGGATCGCCACCGACAACGCCTTCTCAACCACTCCGGTCTCCCCTTCTTTCATCTTCGGATCATCCTGAAATTTGAACGCCGAATTTACCATCCCTTTATCTTCACTCACCCCGCAACCAGAGCGTGGCTCGGCTTCCGATTTTCGGAACCTTTGGTTTTGGTCAGGGATCCTCGATGAGAGGAATCAAGAGACGCAGCGGGCCCCTGAGCGACACCTCGTAAGAGGAGGGAGAGAAGGAGGGAGAGACGTGGTCCCCATATCCCATGTCATCGCAGAAAATAGAGCCCATATTGGGCTTCAGAGCCGCTTGGCTGAGTCAGAAACGGCACATCCACAGCAAAATCAAGCGAATCATGTGGAAAGCTCACCATATCTCCTGCGTAATATCAACCTGCAAGCAACTGCCATGAAACGACTTCTCACTCTCCCACTCCTGCTCTCCTGCCTCTTCGCGCAGGAGCCAGATCAAGACATCAAAGAAGGCCACTCCCACAACGGACACGCCTTTAACGAAGGCCCCCGCCAAGCCGGACCACTCATGGGAAACACCGGAAATGTTCATATCCCCATCACCTCATCATGGGAAAAAGGACAGGCCTACTTCGACCAGGGACTTGGGCAACTTCATGGCTTTTGGTATTACGAAGCCGAGCGGTCCTTCCGCAACATCCTCGCACACGACCCCAACTGCGCCATGGCCTACTGGGGACTTTCGCAGGCCAATTATGAAAATGAAAAGCGGGCCAAAGTCTTCATCGCCAAAGCGACCGAGCTTCTCAAAAAGGAGGACTTGAAATTCACTCCTCATGAAAAGACCTACCTCGACGCCGAGATCGCCTATCACGACGAAAAGAAGGAAAAAGACGCCACCAAACGACGGAAGAATTTTCTCCGCGCCTACGAAGACCTCATCCTGAACCATCCCGACGATCTCGAAGCAAAAGCCCTCCTCGTCTGCCGTCGCTGGCAATTCAGCAGGAAGGGAATCCCCATCAACAGTCACATCGGATTGGATGCCATCCTCGAACAGATCTTTGCCAAAAACCCCGACCACCCCGCGCATCACTACGCCATTCACCTCTGGGACTCCCGCAAGCACGAACAGGCTCTCGACTCCGCCGCCAAACTCGGAAGCACCGCCCCAGGAATTGCTCACATGTGGCACATGCCCGGTCATATTTACTCAAAATCGAAACGCTACCACGATGCCGTCTGGCAACAGCAAGCCTCCGCCCGCATCGACCACGCCCACATGCAGAAGTGGTTTCTCCTCCCCGATCAAATCCACAACTACGCCCACAACAACGAGTGGCTCTCGCGCAACTTCTCCAACCTCGGCAGCGTCCGCGCCAGTATCGACATGGCCAAATCCCTCCTCGCCAACCCACGCCACCCGACCCTCAACACTCCCGGCAAGGGCTCAGCTCGCTATGGTCGCAAAGCGCTCATCAACTACCTCGAAAAAGCAGAACTCTGGCAGGAATCTCGCGAAACCGCCAACTCGCCCTGGCTTGAAAAACTCTCCAAGCCCGAGGACGA
>JBLHUR010000005.1:0-66979 GCA_047629805.1 Akkermansiaceae bacterium
GTAATTCCTTCTGGTTAGGATTTATAATAATGGGACTTTCACCCGATAAGAAGCGTCACGCTTTCCACGGCGCACAACGTTGGAGTTAGGCCGGAGAAATTTTCCAAGCTACGCGCGTCGTCGACGGAAGAGCGCCAAAGTCACCGCTCCAAATCCAAGAAGAACCGTCGAGGGCTCGGGAACATTTTCAAAGTTCGTCACCCGGGACCGGAAAATATACGCCGAGCTATCGTCGGGAATAGTGATCCCATTGGTCACACCCGGGATTCCGATGCCCGCACCCCCGGTATAGATCGCAGCGGGAGTGAATGTCTCCGTTGGGATCAGAGTGGCGACATCGGCGATGGGTGGATTATAGAGCGTCGTGCTTCCGGTGTAGCCCGTAAGTGCAGAGGCAACATTGGAACTCAGCTCCCATGGAACCGTCGAGACATCGATCGTGTTGATGAACCCGGCGAAGGAGCCAACACTGCCGTAGTCCATGCCAACGACGTAGATGTAATTTTCAAACGAGACGAAAGATCCAGTATTCGCGACGCTCCAGTTGGCGGTTTGATTGAAGTGCTCAGTCAAGGTGCTCCCGATAAGATTGCTTGAGTAGAGTGTCATGTCGTTGTCAGCAGACATGTTGTAGGTGTAAGTGGCCGCTTGAACGGAGGTGACAGAGGCAAGGATCAGTGAAGAAATGAGTTTCATAATAGAGTCGCGGGGTCTTCCGCTTCACCTCCTCAATCGCAGTCGTTTTAGATCAATGTCACTTTTATGGATTTTTTATGAGCAGGATCCTCACTCTCCCTGACCGCCGTCACCTTTCTTCCAAACAGTCCGGAAAACGTCTCCACCAAACCAATGTTTGTCGTAGACACTCTGACGATGTCGAATCCGGATGACCAAGACCACCAAATTACCATCGTCGATCTCGTAGATGACACGGTAGTCACCCACACGCATCCGCTAGGTGTGATCTGATCCCGCTAGCTTCTTTGAGCCAACTGGTCTGGGCTAATGAACCCGACCCTAGATGAAGAGAGATGCTTCTTGAACGGAAAGTGAATCTTTCAGGGGCGATCAAGCGCTCAGCATGGGCGGCCTGGTCTCCCGCTCCGCTCTCGCCCAACTCGGCACAAGTTCCGGAAAAATCGAAAAACTCGTCATGCTGGGAACCCCCAACCATGGTTCCTATTCCCCGATCGTGTTGCCTTCCGCGGTATTAGCTCGACTCTTCTCAAGAGTCGCCAAACTCGACCTCCGTAATAACGCCCGCGATCTCGTCGACGAAGCTTTCGCAACACGCGGAGAGTGTCCGCGCAGGTGGGACTCCATCCGGGGTTTCAGACCAATAGATGAGCGCGAATCATTCCTCACAGGATTCGATTGCAAACTTGATGGTATGCCGCGGGCTAGATGCTGAACCCTGCCGCTACGGGCAGTCTCATCATGACACGCAAAACCATCTTCCTCTCGCTTACCGCACTCACTCTGTGGTCCTGCAAAGACAGTCCGGAAACGACCACCGATCAACCCGCGAGCGATCCACCGGTCAGCGGAACCTCCACGACACCCGCGGAGCTCCCCGCAACTCCTCCCCCTGAATCAGCTCCCACCCTCGAACCTACCGAAAGCGTCGCACTCTCACTCGAAAAAGATTCCCTTAAATTCGGCTTCATCAAGCTCACCGATTGCGCCCCAATCGTCATCGCGAAGGAAAAAGGCTTCTTTGAAAACGAAGGTCTCCAAGTCGAAGTCATCGCTCAGCCCAACTGGAAGACCCTCCTCGACAACGTCATCTCCGGCGAACTCGACGGCGCTCACATGCTCTCCGGCCAGCCCATCGCCGCCACCATTGGCTTCGGCACCAAGGCCCACATCGTGACCGCCTTCACCATGGATCTCAACGGAAATGGCATCACCGTTTCCAACGACATCTGGACCAAGATGCAGGTGAACGACCCCGCCCTCGATTCGCCCACTCCACCGCACCCCATCAAAGCCGACTCCCTCAAACCCGTCGTGCAGGAACTCCTCGATGACGGACAGAAACTCCAGATGGGCATGGTTTTCCCAACCTCCACCCACAATTACGAGCTCCGCTACTGGCTCGCCGCCGCCGGCATCCACCCCGGCATGTATACCAAAACGGACATCGGCGGTCGCACCGATGCTCAGGTCGAGCTCTCGGTCACCCCACCGCCCATGATGCCCAAGACCCTCGAAGCTGGAAATATTCAAGGCTATTGCGTCGGCGAACCCTGGAACCAGGCCGCCGTTGCCATGGGCATCGGAGTCCCGGTCACCACCAACTATGACATCTGGAAAAACAATCCCGAAAAAGTCTTCGGAGTCTCCAAGGAATGGGCCGACGAAAATCCCCAGACCTTCATCGCCGTCACCAAGGCCCTTATCCTCGCCGGACAATGGCTCGATGACACGGACTCAGACGGTAACTTCCTCAACCGCGAAGAAGCCGCACGGATCCTCTCCCGTCCTGACTACGTCGGTGCCGACTACGACATCATCAAGAACTCCATGACTGGCTTCTTCCTCTTCCAAAAGACCGACAAGCGCGCCATGCCGGAATTCAATGTTTTCTTCAAAAACCACTGCACCTACCCATGGTATTCCGATGGAGTTTGGTTCCTCACCCAGATGCGCCGCTGGGGCCAGATCTCTGAAACAAAACCCAAGAGCTGGTATCTCGAAACCGCAAAAGAAGTCTACAAGCCTGATGTTTACTTAAAGGCCGCCAAACTCCTCCTCCAAGATGGACTCATCGCTGAGAAAGATGTCCCCTGGGAAAGCGATGGCTTCAAAGTCGCCACCAGCGACTTCATCGATGGTAATACCTACGACGGTAAGGAGCCCATCAAGTACATCAACAGCTTCAAGATCGGTAACAAAGACGCCGAGTAAGCGAAACAAAACGGTTCCCTCTGAAACGCAAAATCCCCGGATACGTCCGGGGATTTTTTGCGCCCTCACGAAAACAGCAGGAGCCCGCCTCCCGCAAACCATGAGCGAAGTTCACAGAAAGGTGGCTCACCAGCTGCGTTGAGCATGTCCTCTCTCATGAAATTTTTTACGAAGATCAAGTATCCCATCCTCAAGGCAATCGATGTCTCGGGACTGACTTTTCTTTCTCCCGTCGTGCGCCTTTGCTACGGAGAAGAACCACGGGTCCAGATGAAAAAAATCAGCCAGTGGATTGTCATCCCCATTTGCGCCGTCATCCTTTTCACAATCGTCTGGGCTTACGGATCCACCGTCGTGAAGACCAAATCAGGCTCCGTTCCAGGGCCTCTCGCCACGCTCAAGGCCAGCGAATCCATCACCAACTTCGGAGACTACGAAAAGGCCAAAGAAGAGGCCTACTCCCTCACCGGCCCGGAGCGTGCAGAGGCCCTCAAAACAGCGAAAGCTCGCCTCGGAAAAATGGACCCCATTGTCCAGGGGGCGACCGAAAAAGTTGCCGAGGCTAAGGCCAGTCATTCCGCAAAACTCAAGAAGCGCACCAGCAGAATGCTATCCACCCGGACCACACTCAAAGAAACCTACACCGCCACCCAAACCGCGCGCAAGACCGCCCTCGCCGACCTTTCCAACACCCTCACTCCCGGCAATAAGCCCGACTATGCAAACTTCATGAAGCAAGTCAAACAACACACCGACAAGACCGACCTCGAAAGGGAAGAACTCGTAAAACTTGCCAAGGAAATTAAAGTGATCACGGACGAAAAGTCCGATGAAGTCGCCGCAGCCCTCTTCGCCCAAACCCGCGCCGCTGAAGAAAAGCAGTTTCTCCAAAAACAGATCGATCAGCTCACCGGCCAAAACAAAGCCACTAAGATCGAAACAGCCAAGTCCGAGATCGCCGAGGACTCCGCCACTCTCCTGACTCTCACCGGACCACCCGCTCTCGAGACCGCCGAGAAAATCGCCAAGGCGCAGTCCCGCCTCGTCAAGACCGAAGACTCCGTTTACGCCGGTCCCAAAACCCTCGGCTACCAAATCAAGCGCTCCATTCTCTGCGTTTTCACCGGCTTCCTCATCGGATCCATCATCGCCATTCCTATCGGAATTCTCTGTGGTCTCAACACCACCTTCATGGCCGCTATGACCCCGTTCATCGCGATCTTTAAGCCGGTCTCGCCCATCGTCTGGCTCCCCATCTGCCTCATCATCGCCAGCGCCGTTATCCCCGCCCCGGACGACAGCGGCTTCATGAAATGGCTCTGGGAAGACGCTTGGATTCTCCACCACTACGATATCAATCCCGCCTTCATCGCCTCCGCGATCACGGTCGCCCTTTGCTCACTCTGGGCCACCCTCGCCAACACCGCCCTCGGCGTCGCCAGCATCGATAAAGACCACCTCAATGTCGCCCGCGTTCTGAAGCTCGGCTTCTGGCCTCGCCTTTTTAAGATTGTCATCCCCTCCGCTCTCCCGCTCATCTTTGCAGGCCTCAGGATCTCCCTCGGAGTCGGTTGGATGGTTCTCATCGCCGCCGAACTCCTCTCCTCCTCGGAAGGCATCGGAAAATTCGTTTGGGATCAATTTAATAACGGAGCCTCGGACTCCTTCGCCAAGCTCTTCGTCGTCGTCTTCGTCGTCGGAATCATCGGACTCCTCCTCGACCGCATCATGATCGTCTTCCAACGCCTCGTTTCTTTCGAAGGCTCACCTACCGCCATCTAATCAACGCCATGCTCGAACTTAAAAATTGCTCGGTTTCCTTCGGCCCTCCCTCCAAGCGGGTCGATGTCCTCAAGGATCTCAATCTCACCGTTGAGAAAAATGAATTCGTCGCCGTCATTGGGTTTTCCGGTGCTGGAAAATCCACCCTCATCTCCCTCCTCGCCGGTCTCCAAGAACCGACCACCGGTCAGGTCCTCATCAACGGGAAAGAAATGGAAGGCCCCGGCCCCGACCGCGGGCTCATGTTCCAAAACTACTCCCTCCTCCCCTGGCTCTCGGTCAACGACAACGTCAAACTCGCGATCAAAACCGTCTTCCCAAAGATGGCCAAGTCCGAGGTCTCCGACAAAATCGAGCACTACGTCAAAATGGTAAAGCTCGACCACGCCGGCACTAAAAAGCCACACGAGCTCTCCGGCGGGATGCGCCAACGCGCCTCCCTCGCCCGCACCCTCGCGCTCGATCCCGAAGTCCTCCTCCTCGACGAACCCCTCTCCGCTCTCGATGCCCTCACTCGCTCAGAGCTCCAAGATCAAATTCTCAACATCTGGGAAAACGACAAACGCACCGTCGTCATGATCACCAACGATGTCGATGAAGCCGTCCTCATGGCCGACCGCATTGCCCCCCTCACCATGGGTCCCGGCGCGACTTTCGCCGACGAATTCACCGTCAACATGGAGCGCCCGCGCGCGCGCCGCACCCTCAACGATCACCCCGAGTTTATGCGACTCAAAACCCAGATCACCCTCTTCATGATGGGCCTAAATAAGGCCGCCCAAAAAGATGCCCAAGCTCCCCTCATCTCCATGCCGGACATCCGCCCCCGCGACTTCGCGCTCCCCTCCGCAAACATCCGCCTCAAAAACAAAAAGGACCAACCCACTTCCGCAGCGTAGGAAAAGCTCTCAGCCTCTCCTGGCTCTCCGTAATCACACTCGCAGAGGCTAAGCGCCTCTCATCCGTCCACCACCATGACAGCCCTAGAAATACGACCCGACCCAAAGCTGAGACGCTCTGTCGAAATCTCAAACCTCATCAAGGAATACCCAAATCCTTACGGCGAAGACTTCCGCGTCGTTGAAGACTTTAACCTCAATATCCAAGAGGGCGAATTCATCTCCCTCATCGGCCACTCGGGCTGCGGAAAATCTACCGTCCTCACCATGCTCGCCGGCCTTAATGAAATCTCCGGCGGAGGTATCATCGTTGGTGATAAGGAGATCGAAGCCCCCGGCCCTGACCGCGCCGTCGTCTTCCAATCTCCCTGCCTCATGCCTTGGATGAACTCCTTCCAAAACGTCATGCTGGGAGTCAAAAACGTCTACCCGCACGCCACCAAGGCGGAGCGAAAGCAGATCGTCGAGCACTCCCTCTCCGTCGTCGGCCTCGCCGATGCCATGAAGAAGTTCCCCGGCGAAATGTCCGGCGGTATGCAGCAGCGCGTTGGCATCGCCCGCGCCATCGCCTTGCAACCAAAAGTCCTCCTCCTCGACGAACCCTTCGGCCGACTCGATTCTCTCACCCGCATGGAGCTGCAGGATGTCATCATCGATATTCTCGCTCGTGAAAAACTCACCGCCATGATCGTCACCCACGATGTCGATGAAGCCATCTTCATGGCCGACCGCTGCGTCATGATGTCAAACGGACCCAAAGCCGGGGTCGGCGAAATCCTCGGAATCGACTTCGCCCGCCCCCGCAACCGCGAAGAAGTTTACCAGAATCCAAAGTTCTTCGAATACCGCGAGCACCTCCTCGCCTTTCTCGAACAACGCGCCCACATCAAGGGCTCCTCACGCATCTTTTCCAACGGAGACACCATGGGTTATACCAATAAAAAGGGAAGCGTGTTAGAATCGCAAGCCGCCGCAAGGGCAACTTCTGTTGCATGAATCCCGCTCCCTAAATCCAGCAATTCATTCCACATGCTATGGCACGGTCCAAGCTATTCGTGAAAAGATGAAAAGCATCACACCACTCAAGCTACTCTCTCTCAGTATTCTGCTGAGCTCATCCCTATCTGCCGGTGAACCGGCAGATCTACCTGCCCCGTCACCACCCTCAAACAGCGGCGACTTCCTTAAGTTCTCCGGAATCGTCACCTCTAGATACGAGTTTCGCGAAAGCGATCCGCTCGATCCCTCGAATGCCCTCACCGTCCGTGCCCGCGTTGGGATGACCTTGAATCCTTTTGATGGCTTCACCGCCTTCGTCGAGGGTGAAGGAACCCAAGGCATCGTTGAAGATTTTCGAAGCAACCCCACCGGAAATAATTCAACCAGCCCCTACGTCGTCGGGAACTCCGTCATCGCGGATCCCAACAACCTAGAGCTTAACCGCGTCTTCCTCAAGTATGCCAAAAACGGCTACTTCGTCCAGGTCGGGCGCCAGCGCATTAAGCGAAACGCTGACGCCTTCATCGGCAACGTCGGCTGGAGACAAAACGAACAAACCTTCGATGCCGCCCAAATCGGCTACGCTAGCGACGATTTTTCGTTCAACTACCTCTACTCAGATCGCGTCCAACGAATCTTTGGGAACGATGCCAATGACGCCCTTCCCGGACCTCCCCTAAGAGATTTCGAAGGAGACTTTCACCTCTTAGACCTGAGCTACAAAGCTAACTTTGGAAAGGTCGGAGGTTATGCCTACCTCCTCGAAGTCGATAACAATGCCGCCGTTGGCAAAAGCAACACCTTTGGAGCCTTCGTCGACTCAAATGGATTCTACGCAGAGTTCGCTTATCAGGATGGCACCAGCTCCAGAGCGGGTGGCGATTACGACGCGCTATATGCCCACCTGAAATACACCACAAAAGGACTCGGAGGCACCCTCATGGCTGGCCTTGAATACCTCGGCGACGACTTTAAAACGCCCTTCGGCACTGTCCATGCCTTCAACGGTTTTGCAGACGCTTTTATCCTCCAAAGAATCGGCCTCAACAAAGGACCGGGCGGAAATTATAATGGCATCACCGACATCTACCTCGGTTACATCAAGCCAGACATCCCCGGCGGAATCACCTTCAAGGGATTTCTCCACAGCTTCCTTGATGGCGATGCCGATAAAATCTACGGCTACGAAGCCGACGCCGTCCTCGTCAAAAAGTTCAACGACAATCTGAGCGGACTTCTCAAAGCGGCCTACTTCGTCGGTGACGAATACTACGAGGACATCAAGCAAGTTTCAGTACAACTCGACTACAAATTCTAGACGGAGCCCTCGCAAGAATTCTTCCCGCCCTCTCTCCAAGAGGCGGGAAGCCCCCCTTTCATGACCCTAACCACAACCACCGAAATCATGAAGACAGCCCCACCATTTACTGACGAACAATCCGGCTACCTCAACGGCTTCATCGCCGGAATCCACCAAGCCCCTTTTCTCGGCCAAAACCAAGCCGGCCAGTTTACCAACAACCCGGAAGAAGCGGTCGAGGAAACCGTATTCGGAACCCCACTCGATGACCTCGCACGCGAGGAAGTCATCAAGCACGAACAAAACGGCCTCGACTGCTACGAGACAATTCTCGGCAAAGCCGAGAAGGGAGAATTTGCCTCCGATGGCGATATCTTCCGCTTCAAATTCCACGGCCTCTTCTATGTCACTCCCGCCCAGGAAGCCTACATGTTACGCGCCCGTATCCCCGGTTGCGCCATGACCTCTTCACAACTTCGTGGCATGGCCGAAATCTCGGATAAATGGGGCGGCGGCTACCTCGATGTCACCACTCGGGGCAACCTTCAGGTTCGCGAAATCCAGCCCGCGAACACCGTCAACATTCTCAACAAAATTATCGAGATCGGACTCACTTCTAAGGGCTCGGGTGCCGACAACGTCCGCAATATCACCGCCACTCCCACCACCGGATTCGACAAGGACGAACTCCTCGATGTCATGCCCTACGCCAAGGCCATGCATCACGCCATTCTCAACAATCGCGACCTCTACGGGATGCCGCGAAAGTTCAATATCTCCTACGACTCCGGCGGAGCCATCTCAGTCTGCGCCGATACCAACGACATCGCCTTCTACGCCGTCACCTTGAAAGAGAAAGCCGAGGACCTTGATCCCGGCGTCTACTTCCGCGTCCAACTCTGCGGCATCACCGGACACAAGCAATTTGCCTCCGACTCCGGCCTTCTCATGACCCCCGGCGAGTCCACCGCTCTCGCTTCCGCGATCCTGCGCGTCTTCATTGAAAACGGCGATCGCACAAACCGCAAAAAAGCGCGTCTCAAATATCTCATCGACGACTGGGGCACGCCCAGATTCCTCGACGAAGTTCAAAAGAAACTCGCCTTCCCCCTCCGCTTCGTCCCCGCAGATCTTTGCGAAAAACCCCGCCCAAAGACCAAGCACGGCCACGTAGGCACTTACAAGCAAGCCGACGAAAAAAACTACATCGGGATCGTCGTTCCCGTAGGCCGCATGACCACCGACATCGCCCGCTCCATCTCGGACATTGCCGAAGGATTTGGGAATGGCGAGATTCGCCTCACCGCCTGGCAAAATCTCATCATCCCCCACATTCCCGATGAAAAACTTGCAGACGCCCAAGCCGCAATAGGATTCGCCGGCCTCGCCTATGCCTCAACTACCGTCTCCGGAGGACTCATTGCTTGCACCGGCAACACCGGTTGCAAATTCGCCGCCGCCAACACCAAGGGACAAGCCGTCATCCTCGGACAATATCTCGAATCAAAGGTCGAACTCGACCAACCCATCAACATCCACCTCACCGGCTGTCATCATTCCTGTGCCCAGCACTACATCGGCGACATCGGACTCATGGGAACGCCCGTCAAACTTGAATCCGGCGAAAAAGTCGAAGGCTACAACATCGTCCTCGGCGGCGGAGTCGACGACACCCAGGCCATCGCTCGCGAGGTCTACAAAAGCATCCCCTTCACCGACATCCCACCTCTCATCGAAGCCCTCCTCAAAACCTACCTCACCCACCGCAACCCCGGTGAAACCTTCGCCCATTTCACCCAACGCGAGAAAATCGAAGACCTAGTCGCCCAAACCAAAGCCGCCTAAATCCCAGGCCCCAACCGGGCAAACTAACGTAGCCCAGGGCAGCACGAAGTGCCGCCCTGGGTTTCATTCCAACAACCAAGAGGCCAAGCCCACCGCTCTGCAATCTCACAAAACGTTCCCGCAAGCCCTCACCCCAAGACCCCGTCCACCTCTCCCCCTCAGCTAGTTCATTCTTCAATCGTTCATTTCCCGCATGGTCTCGCTCTCTCCCGAACCCTTCTCCAACGACAACCTCGTCGACAAACTCCTCCGCGAGCAATCTACGCTCCAAACCCCCGTCGCCCGATTCGGCAAAGAATACGACCGCGGAGCCTCCCGCACCGACCTCTTTAAGCACCTTATCCCCCTCGAAAAACCCCGCGACGGCGAACAATACGCCTTCCAGGTCGAACTTGATAAATGTACCGGTTGCAAAGCTTGCGTCGTCGCCTGCCACACCCTCAATGGTCTCGACGAAGACGAAGCCTGGCGCGACGTCGGCCTCCTCGAAGCCGGCAACGGTTTCCAACAAACCGTCACCACCGCCTGCCACCATTGCCTCGACCCCGAGTGCCTCAACGGCTGCCCCGTCGGCGCCTACGAAAAAGAAGAAGACACCGGCATTGTCCGCCACCTCGATGACCAATGTATCGGCTGCGAATACTGCATCCTCAAATGCCCCTACGACGTCCCAAAATATTCTCCCGACCGGGGCATCGTCCGTAAATGCGACATGTGCCACCAACGCCTTGCCGATGGTGAGGCCCCCGCCTGCGTCCAAGCCTGCCCCACCGAAGCGATCTCCATCATCAAGATCGACACCGCCGCCCTACGAAAAGAAAATAACTTCCTCCCCGGTGCACCCAGCCCCGACATCACCGCCCCCACCACCCGCTACCTCGGTCGCAACGTCCCCCGCAACGCCACCCCTGCCGATCAAACCCAACTCAATCCCCAACCGGCGCACTGGCCCCTCGCCCTCATGCTCGTCCTCACCCAAATCGGACTCGCCCTTTCCTCCGCCTCCCTTTTCGGAAGTACGACCCACGCCCTAGTTGGCTTCCTCATCTTCAACGCCGGCATGATCGCCGCCACCCTCCACCTCGGAAAGCCGCTCAAAGCCTGGCGCTTCTTCCTCGGCCTAAAAACCTCCTGGCTCTCCCGCGAAATCCTAGCCTTCTCCCTCCTCGCCCCCCTCCCCGCAATTCTCGCAACCTTCCCCTTCCTCCCCGACTTCCCGTTCAAAGGTCTCATCTCAACTGCAGCCACCTACTCCCTCATCCCCCTCTCCCTCGGAGCCATCTTCACCAGCGTCATGATCTACCACGACACCAAGCGCATCAGCTGGCATCTCCGCAAAACCCTCCCCGCCTTCCTTCTCACCTTCGCCAGCGCCGCCACCCTTTTCCACCACCCCGCCCTCTTTGCCGTTGTCATTCTCATCAGCTTAGCCCTCGAAGCCCGCGCCCTCCTCCCCGCTCGCCAAAATGACTGGAGCCCCACCAAACACAGCGCCCGCATCCGCCTCGGCCCCCTTGCAAACATCACCCGTATCCGCTTCGCCACCGCAGCCCTCACCATCCCCCTCGCTGTTATCAACCCTTGGCTCGCCCTCCCAGTCCTCCTAGCCAGCGAGCTCTGCAGCCGCCACCTCTTCTTCCGCGCAGTCTACGCCCCCAAGATGCCCGGAGGTCTCGCAAGCCCACAGCATCACAACTAAAGAGGCTTGGTCCTCAAGGACCCAGAGCAAAGCCGTCATCACCATGAATCAGGATCATCGCTTCATCAGATTCGGCGGGTTGATTTGCCCAAAACCTCCAAAATGACTTTCGGTTGATCCCCGAATCCGCGACTTTCCAGTTGGGTCTGAAACATTCGGCGGAACCACCAAGAGAGAATGAACTCTTTTCATCACACTTGGTTCGAAACCTGCGTTCAGATCTCGTAATGGCTCCGTTCTCTTCCCTCCTGAAGCAAAAGTCCGGCCCCTTGACGTCCGAGCTTCTTCTTCGTCCCGCAGATTTCGGCCTCGGCAAACTCCCCCGCAACCTCGAGACCGACTCCACCACCACCTCGGTCTGTGGCTTCTGCTCCACCGGCTGCCAACTCAAACTTCACTTCCACGAGGGCGAGGCCATCGGCCTTACTCCCGCGACCGACTATCCCGTCAACCTCGGGATGGCCTGTCCAAAAGGCTGGGAGGCGCTCGCTGTCCTCGACTCACCGGAGCGTGCCACCGCGCCCCTTCTCAAAGAATTCGCCAACGAAGCGGCCAAAGAAATCTCATGGGATCTCGCCGGAAAAATCTTCTCGGAAAAATTCAAAAAAATTCAAGCCACTTACGGCAAGGAATCCGTCGCCTTCCTCTCCACCGGCCAGATCGCCACTGAGGAAATGGCCTTCCTCGGCTCCTTCGCCAAATTCGGCATGGGCCTCAAACACGGCGATGGCAACACCCGCCAATGCATGGCCACCTCAGTCGTCGCCTACAAGCAAGCCTTCGGGTTTGATGCCCCTCCCTACACCTACGCCGACCTAGAAGAATCCGACGTCGTCATCCTCATCGGCTCAAATCTCGCCATCGCCCACCCCATCCTCTACCAACGCCTCACTCGTAATAAACGGAACCCCGAGATTATCGTCATCGACCCGCGCGTCACCGAAACCGCCCAAATCGCAACCGACCACCTCCAGATCAAATCAAAAGGAGATCTCCCCCTCCTCTACTCACTCGCCCACTGCATCATCCGTGACAAGCGAGTCGACGAAGACTTTGTCAAAAACCACACCGAAGACTTCAAAAAATTCGCGCGCTTCGTCCGCCCCTACTCACCCGATGCCACCCGCGAGGACACCCAAATCGACCGCCTAAAGGTTAAGGAGATCGCCAATCTCATCTCAGATTCCAATAAGCGCGTTTCAATCTGGTGGACGATGGGCGTCAACCAATCCCACGAAGGAGTCCGCACCGCTCAGGCCATCATCAACCTCTGCCTCATGACCGGCAACATCGGCAAGCCCGGCACCGGACCCAACTCGATCACCGGCCAATGCAACGCGATGGGCTCCCGCCTCTTTTCAAACACCACCAACCTCCTCGGCGGGCACGATTTCGCCAACCCCACCCATCGTGATAAGGTCTCCCGTATCCTCGAAGTCCCAGAGGAAAACATCCCCACCGAACCCAGCTGGGCCTATGACCAAATCATCGACGGCATCGCAGCCGGAAAGATCAAAGGCCTCTGGGTTATCGCCACCAATCCCGCTCACAGCTGGATCAACCAAGGCAAATTCTCCGAAGTACGAAAGAAACTAGATTTCCTTGTCGTTCAAGACATGTATCACACCACCGAGACCGCAAAAACCGCCGACCTCCTCCTCCCCGCCGCCTCGTGGGGAGAAAAAGGCGGAACCTTCATCAACAGCGAGCGCCGTATCGGCACCATCAAGCAAGCCCGCCACGCCCCCGGCCAAGCCCTCAGCGACTTCCGCATCTTGCAACTCCTCGCCAACAGCTGGGGAGTCGGCGAAATGTTCGAAAAATGGTCCAGCCCCTCTGCCGCCTTCGCGCTCATGCAGCAACTCTCCGAAGGCCAGCCCTGCGACATCACTGGCATCAGTGGCTACCAACATCTCGACGAACAAGGCGGCATCCAATGGCCCCTCCCAAAATCAAATTCCCCCCTTGAGCGTTCGACGTTCAATTCCGAGCGTCGCCTTTTCGCTGACCGCAAATTCCACACCCCATCCGGTCGCGCGAAGTTCCTCTTCGATCCCCCATCACCCCTCCCCGAGCCGACCTGCCGCAACTTCCCCTTCACCCTCCTCACCGGCCGCGGAACCTCCGCCCAGTGGCACACCCAATCACGCACCAACAAGAGCGCCGTCCTTCGTAAACTTTACCCGTCCGAACTCTTTCTCGATCTCCACCCCGATGACGCCGCCCGCCTCAAGATCGCCGATCAAGACATACTCAAAATCTCATCCCGTCGCGGCAGCATCACCGCCAAGGCCCACCTCACCTCAAATGTGAATTCCGGCGAAGTCTTCCTCCCCATGCACGAGGGCACCGTCAACCAACTGACCTTCCCCGCCTTCGACCCCCACTCCCGCCAACCCAGCTATAAAGCGTGTGCCGTCCGAATTTCCGCTACGCTCGATCTTCACTAAGCGCCTTTTGCTTCGCAGAGAGATGCACACTCCCAGAATCTACCCCTGCGTTTTAGCCAGCTTGATGTTTTCAATAAAGTGACGATAACGCAGCCCTTGGGTCTCCGGCTTTCCCTTCTCTCCGGGCTTCCAATCCACCCACAAACTCGTGCCACCTTTCGAACCCTTGATAAGAGCAAACTTCTTCCCCGCTTGCGCCTTCGTCAAAGCGGCCACGAATCCCAACTCGGGACCAAAAGTCGCCGAGGGGAATCCGCCCTTGTATCCCGGCGCAATCCCATACCCCGGTCCCAGCGGCTTTCAGCCATCCGAACTGTGCGGAGGATTACGATAAAAAATAATGGCGTTCTCCGCTGGCTTACCTTGCACCTTTGTGAGCTTCGTCGCCTTCCCCCTGCCATCCATATTGGACTGCCCGGCGAGAAGATAGAGCGCGAACTCCTCAATCCTCGTTTCTACACCAAAGTCAATCTTCCACGACTCGCAATCGCACAAACCATCGGGTATCGGCCGGGTTAGGCGGAGTCAATCGAAGCGTCACCGTTTCAGTGCCGTCACCGTTGTCACTCGGAACTCCTTCAACTTGCATCGCAAGCGCACTGGAGGCAGCCCCCCAGCTCCCCAAGATCTCGGTCGCCTGAACCGTGTAGTTGATTCCATAAATGGAGTAACCCTCTCCGGTCTTCCCGCTGCCATCCCCGGAGTTGAGTTCACGAAGTCGACGGTAGGAGAAAAGAAGATCACCCGCTATGCCCGCGTCTTTCACAAGAGTGGGACGGACATCACTCACCGCTCCGGAAGGATCTCCCCCAAGGGCATACTCCATCAGGTTGACCAAAGCATCTTGATCAGGATCTGCAAGCGGTCCGCTCTCACCAACTAAGTATCTCCCCATCCACTGAAGAAAACTTTGCCCCGGCTCCACTGTGATCGTGACCTCATCTGTGACCCCGGAATCCAAGGCCTCCATCTGCAAAAGATAGGTTCCCGCTTGATCGAAATTCACCGAAGAAGTCAGACTCGCATCATCAGAAAATGTCGCCGTTCCCGGACCAGATTGCTGGCTCCACTTCACCCCTCCCGCCAAGGGCGGACTCACAAGAGTCCCGGACAAGGTCAGATCAAAGCCAAGATCAGAACTGGTCGCCGAACTCTGGTGCACTTCAACCACGATGATGTTTTCGCCAGCCACCAGATCAGCCGAATCCAGCACCCACTCAAAAAATGTCTCCTCATCACCACCCCCCACCGCACCATTGGCACGAGTAGAAAAAGCAATCGCTCCCGTGGGCATATTAATCCGCTGCGCCTCCACTCCGTTGACATAAATCACCGCTCCGTCATCCACCAAGACTCTCGCCGTGAGCGCAGAGTAATCTAAAGGATTATCGAGGTAAAACCTCCTCCGGAAATAGGTCGTGATGTGCTTGCCGGATGACGTTCCTCCAAAACTCACCGTGGTCGTTTCATCCCCATCCCCATATCCGAATTTCGCAAGCCCTTCCCCCCAATTCCCATCGTCAAACGGCAGCCCACGCCAACCCGCCGCAGCTTCGGCACCATTGTCATCGAACTTCCAATAATCGCCCGCCACCACAAATTTCTCCTGCTGAAAAGTGCTCGCGGCAAGAGTGAGGGCTTCATTGACAGTGACCACCGTATCCGTCCCTGCTCTTGGAAGCTCCTCCTGCGCACTCTCGTCATCCACAATCGTCACCGACGCCAACGCCGGAGAACCCACCTCGAACGACCCACCCCCCGCCGGAGTCACCGAAATCAGCTCGCGACCTTCCAAATCTGAATCATCTAAAACGGTCACCATAAACTCCACACTTACCTGCCCCACCGGGATGGTCACACTGGCAGGCACTCCTGAAAAGTCACTCCCGCTGGTGGCATTCCCGGCTACCGAAAGAGGCACGATCATCTCAGCATCCGTCGCGCCAACCCGGGTCACCCGAACCGTCGCAGCCCCCCCTCCATTCTCCCAGAGAAACTCATCAAGGGCCACAATCGTGACCACGTTATCCGTCGCCACCAAGATCGTCGCTTCCGCGCTCAAAGCTCCCGCCATCGCCGTTACCGTGTAACTCCCGGGAGAGGTCGCGCTAAAAACACCTTCAGGCGAAACACTCGCACCGCCCGGACTCACCGACCAAGTCGGAGCCACCGTCGAAACACTCCGCGCCGCGCTCAGTTCAAGGTCGAAACTCAGGTCACTGCTGTCATCATCTTCTAGGTGAATCTCCGCCGCGAGAATATTGTTCCCTCCAATCAGCAAGGCGGGATCGACATTAAATTGAATCAAAATTTCTTCGTTCGAAGATGTAACATCGTTCGAGGCCTTCGTCCCCGCACTCACCGCTCCGGTGGTAAGATTGTCGCGGGCAATCTCAGTGCCATTTAGAAACACGCGCACCCCATCGTCACGTTTCACCGAAAGCTTGAGCCGCGAAACTTCACCGACATTCGTGGCAGTGAAAGTTCGACGGAACCAAGTCGTGATGTGCTTGGCATTGGAGTCCGCGCCAAAGCTCACCACCGTTGCTTGTGAATCGCCATAACCCAACTCTGCCGATCCTGACAACCAGGCACCGTCATCAAAAGCCGCCGTATTCCAGGCGGCACCAGGATCAACTCCCGTATCGAGATAACTCCAAGTGTCTCCAAATGGAATGAGCCCATCTTCCGCAATCGCATTGTCCCAAACCTGAGCTACCAGCTGCACCGTCGAAGCCGTGTCCGTGGACGCGCGGTGAGGCGACAGAGTCATCGCCTCCACCGGCGCTCCAGCAGGAGCGGGCGCATGACCAAAAAAGTCCACCCCCCTCAATTCAGGATTCGGAGTAAGCGGCATCGTCACGACCGACCGGAAAACATCCCCGTCAAACATCGCCCCGAGCACGGTGCTCGACGAGATGGAAAGCCCGCTCATGATATAACTCCCATCTTCCAACGTGATGCTCTGTCGGTCGCTTCCCTCCACAAAAACCCGCGCTCCCGCCACCGGCTGACCACCTTGTAAAACTCTCCCTCGGATCACTCCCTCATTGGAGGCACTCCCCACCTTCACCAAGACCCGCGCGCGCGCAATCCCACCCCTACGATCCGAAACCGTGACGGTCACGACATAGAGCCCAGGACTACTCCATCGCCGCACCGCCACCGCTTCGTTCTGACCTTCCGGCGCGTAAGCATCACCGATATCAAAATCCCACGCGTAGGCCAAGGTGTCCCCTTCCGGATCGCTTGCAGTTACCGTCAAAGTGACATCCTGATTCACTGCCACCACCAAGGCATCCGCCGCCAGCGAAACCGACGGTCCACCATTTGCGGGAGCGGAAAGTGTCGCGGTGAGAACAGGCTGCATCAAAAAGTCAGAACTCCTCGTCCCACTGTTCAACCCGTGAATCGAAAGGACATTTTCTCCCGCCACCAGTGCTCCCAATCCGGCGTTTGCCGAAAAATCCAAAAAGCCCACCGCAGCGCCATCATCATGATTAGAGGTTGCTCCCGAGTTCCAACCCGGAGAAACAGGAGCACGATCCTCCGCAATTTTCACACCATTCAGATAAGCCACAAAGCCATCATCGTAGCGCATTTTCAAAGTCAGCGATTCGATGTCGGTGAGATTAATTTCCTCATCAATCGTAAAAGGAACACGTATATAACATGACTCATTGTTGGACCTCATCGCGATGACATCGACCCCAAAGTAGGGATTGTAGTCGCTCCCCGTATCATAACCCACCCCCAGCGGACCCGAAAGCGGCCACGCGCTGTCATCAAATCCATTCGCCGTCCAGTCCGTCCCCGTCGCGGTCAAGGCATCCGGGATAACGGCCCGACACCCGTCGTCTTCTGCCACCAAATTCACCTCACTCCCCGTCGCGAGGTGCACGAAAAGATCGATATATTCATCCGGTGCCGAACCGCCGCGAGCGATCGGCGTGACACTCACCTTACTCTCCGCATCAGTGTAAGTCCGTCCAATCAGGAGCGGGGCATCCCACTTGTCACTATTGTCGCGGGTCCAGAACGCACCCCCGGTCGACCCCTGATCCGAGTAAGGTGTCATATCCAGCAGAGTGCTCGACCCTCCTCCACTCCCCGTCCAATTGAAGAGAATTCCATTCAAAAGATAATCGTTATCCGAACTCCGATTCGGCTGACGCCAGGCCGTCCGGTAACTAAGCCAGTATCTCGAAAGCGCACCGCCCGATGGCAGCCGAAGCGCGCGTAGGCCGGTGGCATTTTCATCATCATTCTGGAAGAGGCGATAGGTCCCGTTTTGTCCACTGTTCGTGATGTCGGTGAAGTCACTATTGGCAATCCAATCCAAGCGCCACTTTTCATGCACCGTAAAATGAGGAAGCGTCGGGTTGCTCATGTCACTCCCGCTCTGCCCACTCATTAAACTAAAACGATGCCCGTACTCGACCCGACCCAGCCCATCGGTGGGAGTTGAACCGCGCGGATTGAGATCGTTCGAGTAGTTGAAATGCGCATGGGATAATCCCAAATTATGGCCGAACTCATGCCCCGAAGTGCGGAGTGAAGTATATCCCCGTTGATGGTGACTCTTCCGACCACCCACTTGCGCAATTCCCGCGTAGGGACCAATTCCTCCATCCGAGATAATGGTATAAAGGTCAAAGTTCTTGTAGTCCCAGTCGACCCCTTCGGTATCGCCCAGCACGATGGCGGCAGCCCGCGCCTCGTTCATCATCGTTCCCAAACCCTGCCCAACATACTCCGACTTATTTTCGGTCAGGGTAATCATGTCTGGAAAAACGGTCGTCACATTCAACTTCCCATAAGACGCAATACGATAGTGCTCCGCGACATCATCCTGATCACTCTGCGCCGTTGCCAGTGTTACCGGTTCGTAAGTCGGATCATCGTCCGCAAATCGAACACGCAGATAGAGGATGCGCTTATTCCCCTCCGTCCATGGACTCTCGGCTTCTAAAGAATTCCCGCTCGGCCCCAGCGCATTCTCATCCGCCACCAACATCGCGACGTAAAGATCGAGATCATCCTCATTCGCAAATCGCTTCTCCTCACCAAAAGCCTCTACCAACAATTCAGCCCCACCCGCTATCTTCTTCACCGGATCTGGCGAGAAGGCAAGCACCTCATCAAGCGTCATTCCATGAACCGAAATCCGATCCTTTGTCAGTAACTCCGCCCGACGACCATAGGTGAATGCCCGAAAGCGCTTCTCATCAAAGCTCACAAACCGCTCTTCTGTCGGAGCATCAGGCGGACGTTCAAGCCCACCCAAATAACAACTCACCACCCGCTCAAATTTACCCGCCGTCGAAATCGAGGTCTCCAATAATGCGACAATCTCCTCCGGCAAACCACCCCGCTCTTTATCCAAAATCGCCAGCGTCAAGGCCCGTTCCGGATCCAGCTCTATCATCCGCTTCAAAACGACCCGCCGCGCCCGCGCCAGAGACACCCCCTTTTCCAAGTCAACCGTCTCTGGCTCATTCCGATACTCCTCCAACCAGCCAGCAAATTCCCGGGGAGCCTTCGAAAAGATCACGGAGGGATCCTCACGCCGATTCTCGCCGATCGGCACCTTCCGATCGGGATTCTTTGCAACTCCGGAAGACGGCTCAGTCGAATCCCGGCTCAGCCAAATCAAAGAAACGAGTAAGAGAGGCAGAGCAATACGAAAAAGGCGAAAAGATTTCATAGTCGAAAGAGATAAAAATATCAGGAATTCGGAATTCCCACATTGCCTAGAAAAAGGCGGGAAGACAAGAATTCGAAAACGAATGTGTCGGACATCACCCTTTCCCTGTCTTAAAAATTCCAAATCAAACAGGTTTCGGTCAGCCGGTGCAATACCTTGAAAATTCACTCCGTATCGTTTCAGTCCACCGCACTCATCTCATGTTATCCAAATCTGCCACGCCATCACGCCGCACCCTGCGTCTCCTCGCTCCTCTCGTTCTTCTCATCTCCTCCGCCTGGGTTGCCTTCGGAGATAAAAAAGACACTCCAAGTCCCGAAAAAATCGGCTGGATCGAACCAATACAGAGAAACATCGAGGGCTGGACGGTTCACGTCGATCCCACTCTTCTCGAAAACGGCAAGCATGCCGACGAAGGAAAAAAGGCCCTCAAGATGTTGGCAAATCACCTGCAACGAATCACCATCCTCCTTCCCGCAGAGCCGCTCGGCAAAATGAAGAAAATGGAGATCTGGATCGAGCACCAGCATCCCGAACTGTCCGCCATGCAATACCACCCAGGCGCCGCTTGGTTGGAGGGCCGTGGCTACGATCCCCGCCTTGCCAAAAAAGTCCACATCACCCGCGCTGCCGACCTCTCCTCGCGCGACCAACTCCTCAAGCACCCCGCCGTCATTCTTCACGAACTGGCCCACGCCTATCACGACCAAATCCTCAGCTTCGACGACAAGAAAATCATTGCCGCCTACGACTCGGCCATCGAAGAAGGGATCCTTGAAAAAGTACAGCTTTTCAACGGTCGCACCGCAAAGCACTACGCCGCCACCAACCATAAGGAATACTTCGCCGAAGCCACCGAGGCCTACCTCTACCGCAACGACTTCTACCCCTTCGTCGCCGCCGAACTCCGCGACCACGATCCCAAAGCCTTCAAGGTCATGAAAGAAGTCTGGGGACCAGCCGCCGTGAAGTAGCACTTCCCCAAAATACCCTCTCCCCGAAGATCCATCAAGACGTCCACCTTCTGGCCAAGCCATAAATCATCATCAAACATGACGTTTTGCCCCGACATTTCAAGACCCGCACCCCACAAGACAAGAACTCACATCAGGATCCGCTTACTACTCAAAGAGAAGTCGAACGAAGCTGACGGTCCTGAGATCAAGTGCGATGTCTGGACTAATTTCGGAGTCGTTCCTTAGCGCTCCCCAATCGGAAGCACCTTCGAAAGCTCCGCAGGCCCCACATACTTGGTCAACGGACGATAAAGTCGGTTGTCCTCAAGCTGCTCCAACACCTGTGCCGTCCAGCCTGCCATGCGGGAAATCGCAAAAATCGGCGTAAAGAGATCGGTCGGGATACCAAGCGAGTAGTAAACCGTGGCCGAGTAGAAATCGACGTTGGCATTCAGCCCCTTGCGCTCGCGCATAATGGTCGCGATCCGCTCAGACATGTCGATCCACTTGGTCTCGCCAAGTTCCTCAGTCAGCTTGATCGCCATCTTCTGAAGATGCGGTGCACGAGGATCGAGCACCTTGTAAACGCGGTGGCCAATTCCCATGATCTTCTTCTTATTCGCTAGGCAATCTTCCACAAAAGCATCCACCTTATCGAGGCTTCCGATCTTTTTGAGCATCTTAATGACACCTTCATTCGCGCCACCGTGAAGTGGTCCTTTTAAAGTGCCCACTGCCGAAGTCATCGCCGAGTAAATGTCAGAGAGAGTCGCAATCGTCACGCGAGCCGAGAAAGTCGAGGCATTCATCCCGTGGTCAGCATGAATGGTGTAGGCCACATCAAGAGTCTTCACCGCCGCAGCGGATGGCTCCTCACCCGACATGAGGTAAAGAAAGTGAGCCGACTCGGAAAGATCATCACGCACCGGGAGAAGTTCGAGCCCTTGGCGGGCACGGTGGTAGTAAGCCACGATCACGGGAGTCTGCGCACAGAGTGAAAGCGCCACCTTGCGGTTCGCCTCCTGATCCGGCTCGCCCACCTTCGCCCGTTTGTCATAGAGACCGAGCATGGAAACCGCGGTGCGGAGAATATCCATAGGATTCGCATCTTTCGGAGCAGACTTCAAAAAAGCGATCACCCCTTGTGGAACTTCGCGATTGCTGCGGAGAGATTTCTCAAATTCAGCAAGTTCAGTCACATTGGGCAACTTTCCGCGATGGAGAAGGTGAGTCACCTCCTCAAAACTACAATTCTCAACCAACTCATCGATTGAATAGCCAAGGTAAGAAAGTTGGCCTTCAAGACCTTCCACTTTGGAGAGTGCGGATTCATTGGCTATAACCCCTTCAAGACCTTTCGCGTAATCAGACATAAATATATTCTAGGTGGTAAAAATTTCGACACGAGGGAATACGGTCCACCTCGTGACCACGCAAGGGTTTCTTGCAAGACCGGCGGAGTTTTTTAGTTTAAGAATTTTAAGCGTCTCGTCACAATGCCCCCGTGACCGCCAATTGGACCCTCGCCCTCGAAACCAGTGTGACTAATGCCACCCTACTTCTCGCAAGAAATGACGAGCCCTTCGCCTCCCGCTCCTTCGCCAGCGAACGCTCCCAAGAATGCGATCTTTTCGGCCCGCTCACCAGCCTCCTTGCCGAACTCCCCGACGATGAACGGCTTACCACCATCATCATCGGCACCGGCCCCGGCAGCTACAATGGCGCCCGCGTCGGCATCGCCACTGCCCAAGCCACCGCCCAAATCCACCAATGCCGCATCGCCGGCCTCTGCTCCTTCGAGGGCGTCGCCGAGGCCTCCCAATCCGACACCCTCTGGGCCATCGGTGACGCCAGACGCGGCAGCTACTTCCTCATGCCCATCATGAATGGCAGGGCCCAAACCCCGCCCTGCCTCCTCGAAGAATCCGGATTCCTCGCCCAACTCGCCGACTGCCCCGGCCCCAAGGTCACCTTCGAATCCCCCGACCGCCTCCCCGCCGGCATCGAGTGCTGCGAAAGCCACTCCACCGCCACCGGCCTCCTCCAATCCTGGCTCACCCGCTCACTCGAGGAAAAAGAAACCCTCCTCAGCACCCCCACCGAAGCCTTCTACCTCCGCCCGCCCCACATCACCAAGGCCAAGAAGAAGTAGTCCCAAGCTCATCACTGCGGAGGCCGATACCTCGGCTCCAGCTTTCTCACATCCAACACGGAAGCCGAAAATTGCTCGCGATATCTTGCCGCCGCTCCCTCAAATCTCACTGCGCGCGCCCCCCAAGTTTCCAGCTTTCCGGGAGCCGAACGACTTGAGGAATAGCGGTCATTGTAGCGCGCAACCCTCGCTGTCTCATCGGCCCGCCGAATCAAAGAAAAATACTTTTCCACCTGATCCTTCGTCTCCGCCAATCTCCGCGTGAAAATCACCTCCAGCTCCGCTGCGGTTGGCTGCCCCGCCCTCTGCTGGTGCGCTTGCCTCTCGCGAAATTGCTTCCCGCGCGCATCTTTGAGCAAAAGATCCGTCATGACTCGTCGCGCCTCCGTCAAACTCAGATCGAGCTTTTCCCGAAACTCCGGTGCCAAGTCCAACACCTCCACCCGTGATACCCCACTGGCATGTTTAACGGTCACCCCCGCCGCATCGATCTTCGAAATCCGGGCATTCTTAAATTCCACCCCCCCTCGCAAGTGCTTCGCCTCCAGTTCCTGATTGAGATACCTCGGCCAGATCTCCTCGCGCACCGTCCCCCGATATCGCCTCTTCTCATTCCCGATCTCCACAATGGCATCCTCCTCCTCTGTCGCCGTCAGCGCCAAGTCCGCCGCCTCATCTTGCAAAATCTCCAGCTCCACCTGCAAGCGCTTCTCTTCTTCAAACGGCTCCTTCTTCGTATCCAGCTCCCCCAGATATCTCTCCTGCTCGGCCAAATCCTCCTTCAATCGAGAAACCTTAATGAGCAAGTCATGCACTCTCCCCGCTCGTTCCTCGTTCAGACGCGCCGCCGCCGTTTTTTCAAACAAGCCATCGCTCAAGGCAGAAAACCCCACCGCCACGACCACCAAAAGCACCACTCCTCCCACCACCAAGCTTCCCAACCCGGACGATTGCGTTGAGAAAGCACTCATCCTACTTCTCGAGAGCTGCCAAAAGCCGCTCGTATTCCGTCTCATCCTTCATGAGCTGAGTCGCCGCCGCCCGCGCATCATTAGCGGCGTTCGAAAACTGATTCGCCCGAGCCCGGGCCAGCCGGGCATGACCGGGACTCGAAGTAATCCGCCCCGCTGCCCGCGCACTCGCCGCCTTACCATCGAGTGCAAGCGCCTTCCTAGTCCAGTCCTTGGAATCCGCATCCAGCTTATCAGCCAGGTCTGTCTTCTTCACAATATCTACCCGAGCTTTCTGAATCGCCGCGACCAAAGCGACCCGCGCAGCCTCACCCTTCAAGACACTTTGCTTTTTCCTCATCGCCGCAATCCGCTTGTCACGATTTACGTTCATCGCATCTAGTTTGTTCCGATACGCCTCCGCCTCTTCCTCCCCAAATTGAAAACGCTTCTGAATCGCAAGCGGAAGCTCTTCATAGGGAATCCCAACCGGGCCCGCAGATTGCATCACCCGGAGATGCAGCGGACTAATCCCGCGCACCTTGCATTTCTTATAATTCTCACCCTTCGTTTCCGAGAGATCCAAAGTTTCACCTACCGCAAGTGCCCGCTCATTGACCCGATACTTATCTCGGTATTCCTCAAAGCCCAGCTGCCCCGCTTCGATCTCATCCGTGACCTCAGCAAGCTCCCCCTTGCGCGTCTCGATCAACTCAGTCTCGGTGGCCAACTCATTCTGGCCACTCTCGACAAGCTTCGCGGTTTCTTGAAATCCCTTAAACTCCACAAGCTGCGCTTTCTTCGTCTTCAAGTCGCCCGTGACCTGCTCCAGAACCCTCTCCTGATCGACAATTCTCGACTCAATTGTCGGCCCCTCTTTGCCCATCCCACTGATGACCGCCATCCCCAAGCCACAAAACCCCGCCAAAACGAGAAGCCCAAGTAAAAGACCAACCAGCCCAACCCCGCGGGTGCTTTCATGAAAATCATCTAACATCTTTTGTAATTTGGTTTCAGGTTATTTCGAACGCAGAGGATACTTTCCCTTATAAATTTCCAGGTCCGCCGCCGCCTGCTTTTTCTGAGCCTCAAGTTTTCGGACTTCATCCTCCAGCTCCTCCCGCTCCTTACCAGCGGTCTTGATCTCAGCCCGCACCTTCCGCAAATCGGGAGCCGGGTCTAGAATCTCCGTCTGCTCAATCGCCACCCTCACCTTGCGCAACTCATCCTCCAGCGACTCAATCGTGGCTTGCTTCTGCTCGTATTTTTTCACGAGCGCCGCATCCTCTTTCTCTCCCTGACACGACGCCAGAACAAGAATGAGGATCGGAAAAGACTTAGCTAATTGCATAGAAGGACATTCAACCCATGATAGCCCCACTGTCAACGGTAGATCATTTTCCATCGACTTGGATCACTTAAGAGTTAGACCATTTTTCTGGAATGAAATGGACCGATGAACTCTCAAACGGTAGGATCCCGCTCTTCTGAAAAAGACCGCAATTCTCATCGCATGCCTCCTTTCGATTCCTAATACGTATGGACAGATTCGCAAAGGCCGTCAGTTGGAACTCACCATCGTCGGCGTGCCAGCCTCGGAGCAAACTACAAAGGAGACCTTATCACAGTCTCTCAACTCATTTAAAAAATAGTCAGCAACCAATCATGAAAAAAGCTAAAATAGTCATTCCCCTTTTACTGCTCTTGGTGACGATCATCGCCATCGTTTTTCGCGAATCGCGGAAACCAGAAGTAGTAAGCAACACCTGGGTAAAGGAGGGCGCATGGTATAAGGGTAATACCCACACCCACTCACTCTGGAGTGACGGAAACGACTTCCCGGAAATGATCGTCGATTGGTATAAGGATCAGGACTACGACTTCCTCGCCCTTTCCGACCACAATGTCCTGAGCAGAGGAGAAAAGTGGATGTCACTGGAACAGATCGAAAAACGCCGAAAAGTAGGCGGCCAAGGAACGATGGACCGCTACCAAAGACGATTCGGGGCTGACTGGGTCGAGATCCGCGGCGAACCAGGCAGTGAAGAAGTTCGCCTAAAGACTCTCGAGGAAATCCGTCCCCATTTCGAGGAGAAGGAGCAATTTCTCCTCATCGAAGCAGAAGAAATCACCGATAAATTCCGTCAGTATCCGGTCCACATCAATGCCATTAACTTGGGCGAACCCATCGCCCCACAGGGCGGCGACTCGATCGTGGAGACCATGCGTAACAATCTCCGCATGGTCAAAGAGCAATCAGAACGCCTGGGCCGTCCCATCTTGACCCACTTAAATCACCCGAATTTTCACTGGGCCATCACACCCCAACAACTGGCCGAGGTCGTCGAGGAACAATTCTTCGAGGTCTACAACGGTCACCCGGGGATCAACCACCTCGGAGATGCCGACCGCCCCGGCGATGAAGCAATCTGGGATATCGCCAACACCTTGCGCCTTCTCGTTCATGATGCCCCTCCCCTCTTCGGCGTCGCCACAGACGATTCTCATCACTACCACGGGGGCAAGGTCTCACCGGGACGTGGCTGGGTCATGGTTTGGGCTTCCGCCCTGGAGGCAGATCAATTGGTGGTGGCCATGGAAAAGGGTGAGTTCTACTCATCGAGCGGAGTGACTCTTGAAGAAGTCGAATTTGACCATAAAACGCGGAAACATCGACTGAATATGAAGGCGATCGAAGGCGTGAGCTATGAAACCAAGTTCATCGGAACACGCCGCAGCACCCCGGATACGACCGGTGAAATCTTCGAGACCATCACCGGAAACACGGCAGAGTATCAACTAACAGGAGACGAACTCTACGTGCGAGCCGTAGTGACCTCCTCCCACGTCCACAATAACCCCTCCTATCCTGGTCAATACCAGCAAGCGTGGACCCAACCGATCGGCTGGCGAAAATAAACATCATTCGAGAGACCTCGTCGTTTTCTTTGCCTACAAACACTCAGATTCAGACTCCGCGGCGGTAGCAGATTGGATTACGACCTCTCTCTCTCTGTAAAAACGATGTAGGCAGGTCCAGGTTTCTCCCATGCCTCCCTCAGACTCCCATCCCCGGAGTCGTTTAAGTTCGTGACCAGGCGCACCTCACCACTCCGCTCACCGGAAATATTGCGACCGAAACCGATCGCCAAAGCAAATACTCTCGGCCCCTCCTTTTCCCCAGCGGCGATCGTAAGTCCGGTAAGGGTTAAGAAAAGAAAACAGCAGATCCGGTAAAGTGGGAATCTCATAGAAGGGAACAGAAAATCGCTGCCATCCCACTTCGATTCAACTCTCAAAGCGGAGCGGACCTCATACGGCACCCTATCTTTTCAACTTTTTACGCGCCTCCGCCTTCTTGTCAAAAGAGAGGTGACGATCAAAGAGGGTGATGTATTTCTGATACCCGTTCCGCTTCACCGCTTCCTTTTTCCAATGAGCCAGCTGCTCGTCGTAAGTTTTTCGCATGCGCTTGAGAGTCTTGGCACTCTGCGAATGAGTGACGAGGTTGGTCAGTTCCGTGGGATCGATTTTGAGATGAAAGAGTTCCTCGGTCGGCTTCATCTCATCGTTCTCAAACCACCAATAGGTGTATTTAAGTTTGGCGGTAACGATACTCATGCAAGTCGTCGCGGCCGGGGGGAAAGTATTCATCAAGGCAAGGTGGGTATGGCCTCCCTTGGAAGGCTCCTTGAGAAGCGGAAGGAGGCTTTGGCCATCCATCGACTCGACAGGCTCCAAGCCCGCCAGTTCCAGAATAGTCGGAGCAAAATCAATGTTCCCCGTCAGCTGCTGGCAACGGATTTTCTTCCCGCCATTCGGACAACGCGGATCGTAAATGATCAAGGGCACGCGCGATGATTCCTCCATCGGCAAGACCTTGGAACCATAGCCATGGGAACCACAAATAAAGCCATTGTCACTGGTGTAAATGATCACGGTGTCACCTTCAATCTCCTGCTCCTTCAAAGCCGCACGAATCATCCCCAAGGCGACATCAATCGCATAAATCTGCTGATTGTAGACGGCCATGACCTCGTCATATTTCTTATCGTAATCCCAAGAATGAAATCGTTCAAATTGGCGACCTTGCTTGCTCTGGGGCGAAAGGTGCTCGCCATACCTCCGCCCATAATTCGAGGGCTTGGTGAAGGTCTTCCCCTGATAAACATGATCAAACTTCGGGTCGGGCGTTGTCGGCCGATGGGGAGCCTTGAAACTAATCGAAAGGCAGAAGGGCTTTTTCTTCTTCACCGATTCACGAATGACCTCACACCCAAAGGCCCCATACGAGAGCGTCGAATGCGGGTAGTCTTTCGCGAAGCGCTTCATGGTGGGATTCTTCGCGGTCTCAAAATTGGTCTGACCTTTCCCCCCGCCATAGAAATCAAAGTCATCGGCACAGATGCCCTTCCCCTCCACCACAATACCAAACTTCCCTGCAAAGGCGGTCAGGTAACCCGCATCGCGCAGTAACACCGGATAGCTCTTCTCCCAAAGATCAGCACTGAGATTGCCATGCACGAAGTTGCACCCCGTCTTATACTCATACTTCCCGGTGAAAATATTGGCCCGGCTTCCCATGCAAATCGCAGTGGTATCGTAGTGCCGGTCGAAGGTCATCCCCTCCTTCGACAACTGATCCATGTGAGGAGTCTGCACGTCCGGATTCCCATAACATCCCACCGAGTAGGTCGATTGGTCATCAGCCAGCAGGAAGATAATATTGGGCCGCTTCTCAACCGGTTCTTCCTTCTCTTTCTTCTCCGCAAAAAGAGGCGTAATCAAGAGAAGCAAAGACAGGACTATTTTCATCGTGATCAATCTATGGCAACGCCGCAAGGATAAGCCAAGTGCCATCTCTCAGAGATGCAAAATTACTCGGGCGGGGCCGCGATTTTTAGAGAGCCCCGACTTCCTTAAAATAGGCCCCACCTTGAAATTTCCTTACCAGATGTCTCCGGTGCGGTGGAGCCTTCGGATTCTTAAGCTGAACCGCGAACGATTTTCCACCCGGTTGATGAGCCTCAGGAACAGGCACCTCACACAACTGCGCAAGCGGCGGGAGGACATCAATATGAGCTGAGATGGTCGCAAGGTTTAGGAAGAAGGGACGCTCCTTATTCTCTTCCCCAAAGCGCCTCGATTCCGCAAACCAAACATCAGTGCCGTATCTTATAAGCTTCCAAATCTATTCTTGGGATTCGCCGGATTTGGTCTCAGCAAATGAACTGCAGAGCATTTTCATCAGCTTCTTATGATCCTTCAAATGAAAATTCTCGGGGATACTTAAAACGCAGGTTCTGATGAGTGAAGATCCGATGAACATCAGCCACTAAGCGCGCTTCCAGCTTATCAGAATTTGGATCAACCTTGAACATCTCACCCTCCACGACCGCATATGAGCGATCTCCGATCTTTAGAATATAGTTGAGATTTGGTTCAACGCTCTCGTTGGCATGGATGCTCGACACGAGAACTGTGAGGATGAGAGTAAGGATGGGCATCATATTTTTTCTTTGGCATTCAGGAACTGGAGACCTCTCGCCGTGAGTCGCCGCCCAGCTTCGGTTGTTCATACTCACAGCAAAGACTCTACACCGCAATCCGCTTCCAGCGTTTCGACTTCATCTCGAATCGTTCGAGGGTTCCTGCCGGGACTTCTTCGACCGGGATGCGGAGGCTGAAGACTTCCCGCAAGCGGTTTTGTAATTCGATGGTGCCGCTGCCTTCGGCGCGGAGGCGGACCTCCGTCATGGAGTTGACTTCTTCGATGAGGACTTCGTATTCCACGATGCTTCCAAGCGAACGGACGACTTCCTCGACCGCTCCGGGATAGAGATTGACGCCCCGGACCACGACCATGTCATCGGCCCGACCGATGATGCCTCCTTTCAGCGCAAATTTCTCATCCGGTTGGACGAGGTCGCCGGTGCGATAGCGCAGGATAGGTGAGCCGTGGCGGCCCAAGGTGGTGAGAACCAGTTCGCCGATTCCCTGCTCGTCCTTGTTAATTACTTCGCAAAAGTACGAGTCATGCCGTACTAAAAGACGGCCTGGATCGCGGGGGTCTCCCACGGTAACGGGGCCGATTTCGGTCATGCCATGATGGTCGATCACTTCAGCACCCCAGGCTTTGCTGAGTCGTTGGCGGACTTCGGGAAGGCTGCCGCCGGGTTCTCCGGCCACGATGATTTTTTGGACGCCGAGGTCACGGGCCTTCCCGGCCACCTCAGCAAGGCGGAGGCCGTAGGTGGGCGTGCAGCAGAGGATCTCTGGCCGCAAGCGCTCCATCATTCGGACGCGGTTTTCACTGGAAAGCCCACCCGCCGGGATGGCGCGGATGCCGAGGGCGGCGGCCGATTCAAAGCCCGCCCAGAATCCGAGAAAGGGACCAAACGAAAAGGGAAAAAATGCGGCTTGGCCGCGCTCGACTCCAGCGTTTTGCCAAACCCATTCCCAGTTACCAAGAAGCCAATCCCAACCAGCGGGGTCATCGAGCCAGATGAGGGGTTGCCCGCTGGTGCCGCTGGTTTGGTGAAAGCGGTGATACTCTTCCAAAGGATAGGTGAGATTTGTCCCGTAAGGCGGGTGCGCTTTTTGATCAGCAGCAAGCTCGGCCTTCGTAGTGAAGGGGACTTTTTCAGAGAACTCGGCGAGGGATGAGACCGTGGTGAGCCCGTCCAATTTTTCTTGATAAAAGGGATTCGTCGAGAGCGCCAAGAGGAGGCTGTTGATCTTTTCGAGGCTCATTTTTTTTCGGGAGTTTCGCCCGCTCCGGTGAGCAGATAAACAGCGAAGGTGCCGAGCCAATGGTCGCCTTCGTAGTGACCGCTGATGGCATCGCGCAGGCCCGCTTTTTCGTGCGCGACGGCGAGTTCGAGAAGCTGGACTTTGGGATCTCCGGTGAGGGCTCCGGCAATCCCGCGAAGATTCCAGGCGCGATTAAGATTCAGCCCGACGAGGTGGACGAGATGGCCGTCTTCAAAGTCGCTCACGGTGACCGGGGTGGTGAGGTTTCCGAGGTCGAATCCGGGGAAGAATTTCTCAAGCCAAGTGCGGTAGTCGGCCGGCGAGAGGACGCGGCGCATGAGGTCGGCTTCGTTGAGACCGGGCGAGAAGAAGTCATTTCCGCTCGGTTCGTAGCGGACGGGATAGGCGATGTCTTTGAGGTAGAAGGCCTTTGCTTTCTTTATAAGGAGGGCTTCGAATTCGGCATCGCCGGTGGCGCGGGACCAGTCGAGCATTTGCGCGAGGGCGAAGGAGGATTCGGGATGGAAGCCACAGCGGATGGGCCAGTCGAGCTTCGGAAGGTAGGCCTTGGCATTGGCGATGATCGCTTGCTCGACGGGGAGGTAGGAGGCGGCCCATTGTGTGCCTTGTTCATCATCGAGGGCGCGGAGTTCGATCCCGAGACGCAGGGCCCAGGCCCAGCCATACATGCGCTCGAACCAGACATTGGCCTTGAGATGATCCGCTTCTTTTTGAAGTCCCTCGGCGGTGAGCTTTTTGGCGAGTTCGGTGCGGACTTTTTCATTCCACGAAGCTTTCGGAAAAAGTCGGACGAGCCGGACGAGGGTCCAGTGTCCATGAACGGAGGAGTGCCAATCGAAGTGACCGAAGAAGACGGGCGTGATCTCGCTCGGAGAGCGGGCATCAGCGGCGGAGCGCAGGACGTTGCCGGGTTTGTTGGGAAACTCGCGGTTGAGTCCCGACAAGGCGAGGTCGACGAAGCGGGTGGCATTCGCCTCGGTGATCCGGTTTTGGGCGTGGAGAGGCATGAGGGAAAGAAGGAAGAGGAGGAGGAGGGATTTCATCACATCAATTCGATAGAGGTGAACTTTTTTAGGAGGTAAACGAGGAGCCAAAAGAGTGCGGCGGTGAGGAGGGCATTGGCAAAGAGGGTGAAGTAAAACCCGTGGCCTTTGCGAAGCATCCAGGGGATGACGAGAAACATCGGCATGGTCGGGAGGACGAACCAGAAAGTGTAGTAAGCGTGGTCCGCGATACTGGCGAGGCGCTTGGCCTCATCTGGCACCTTACTTTCGTGCCTCATCCAGATCATAGCGAGGATGGAGGTGAGCGGGAGGGCGATGAGGAGGGCCGAAAGTTTATCGCTGACGAGCTGGAGCTTCGTCACGATGAGGATGATTACGGCGGTGAGGAGAATCTTGACGAGGTCGAAGAAACTGGGTGTGAGCACTTTCAAAAGTTCGTTTTTGTCCATTGCGATGGGCTGACTTTGAGCGCAATCTCTCTCTTATGCAAGTTGCCCGATTATTTCTGCCGATCGTTTGTCTCGTGACCGCCTGTTCCGCCGACCCGCCACGCGGCCTGCAATCATCAGGAGGAGTAAAAGCTCCGACGGCGAGCGCGATCAAGTTGACGGCGGAGCAAAAGGCATTGATCGGTCGTAAAATCTGGCAAAACGAGTCGGGCGGCAAGGTGAGCGGGTTGACTCATTGGAATGATGGCGAGGAATTTCCCTCGATGGGGATCGGACATTTTATCTGGTATCCCAAGGGTTTCAATGGGCGCTGGACCGAGACGTGGCCGGAGTTTGCGAAGTATGCGACATCGCGCGGACTGGCCGTGCCGGCAGTGGGTCGGCAGGCCGATTGCCCGTGGCCAAGTAAGGCAGCCTTTATGAGGGATTTCAACGGAGCCCAGTTGGCAGGATTGCGGAAGTGGCTCGCGGGAAATATCGCGGTGCAGACTGAGTTTATCGCCTACAAATCGCGGGCTGCCATACCCAAGATCATGGAAGCGACACCGGCGGCCGAGCAGGTGAGGATCAAAGCGAACTACGATAAGGTGGCCTCAACCGCAAATGGCGTCTACGCCTTGGTGGACTATGTAAACTTCAAGGGTGACGGCACCAATCCGCGCGAAGCTTATGCGGGTCAAGGCTGGGGCCTGATGTGGGTTTTGAAGGAGATGACGAACGTCTCGTCCGGCCAAGCGGCAGCGCGGGAATTCGGCGCGGCGGCCAAGCGGCGTCTCGATTTGCGGATCAATAATTCACCACAAGAACGCGGCGAATCACGCTGGCGTGCAGGATGGCACAATCGCTGTGACTCCTACGGGAAAGCGTTTTAGCGCTGGAGACGCAAGGTAACGGTAGTCGGAAGTTGAACTTTTGACTCCTGCCACTTCCCACCAAACTCATTGAATGAAACATCGAGATATTCCGCAGCCAGGCGTTCGGTTCGTCTTGATTTGAATCGCTGCTCACTGTGAAAACGGCGCACGGCCAAAGGCGAAACTTCCGGCCACCGTTCTCGTGACCGGGACTTCCACGGGCTTACTCCGATTTCAGCCGCGCGAGGATCTGCGCGGCGAACTTGCCGTAAGATGATGATGCATCGACGGCGATGACTTCCTGGGCCGCTTTGATGGCGGCTTCGACTTGCTTGCCGTGATTCAAGGCAGCGAGTTTCGGAAAGAGGGCCTTTTGAAGGAGAGAGCCTTGCGGTTGAAATTCGATGACGTAGGCCTCGACGAGTTTCACGACTTCATCATAGGAATCCTTGTGGAAGACCTCGTCGAGAGCACGGTCGAGATCTTTGAATCCCTGCTCGGCGAGCCGTTGTTTTTGGAAGCCGAGGGAGTCGTCCGGGTCGAGGCGGGCGAGCTCTGCCATGTGAGCGGAATAAATTTCAGGATTCGCGCCCTTGGGAGACTCTTTGAGGACGGCAACGATGGCCTTGGCGCGATCGAGTCCTTCCTTTTTGTAGGCCGCCTGGAGAGCGGAGCTTTGATCATCGCGCTCTCTGGCCTGCTTCAAAAGACGGGCGGAATATTCTTCCGGACCTCCAGTCAGAAATCCCTTTTCCTGTGCAAAAACCCGGCCTTTCGCATCGAGAAAAAAGGCAGAAGGATAGGAATCGACTGCGAATTTTTGCGCGAGAATTCGGTTGGAGGCTAGGGGCGAGATCATGCCAGGGGTCAACTCAACCGGAACGTCGAGATGGACGAGGATGAATTTTTCCCCAACAACTTCTCGGAAGGATTTCTGCGACAGGATTCGCTTCTCCAACTGGACACAGGCACCGGAGACCTTCAGGGAAGTGAAGACGAGATAGATGTCCTTTTCCTCCTTCGCGGCGGCCGCTTTTGCCTCATCGAGGCTTTTAAGCAAGGCCGCTTGGAGCGGGAGGACGAGGAGAAGAGCGAGAGCAAGTCGGAGCATCGAACTTATTTTCCTTTCTTAAGATCTTCGGCTTTTTTGCGAAGAGTAGCGGCTTGCTTCTGAAGCTCGGCGGCCTTTTTTTCAAGCTCGGTGACATCGCGTTTGCGCTTTTCCATGGACTCATGGTTCTCGACAACGTCCTTCATCGCAGTGGCACGACGGACAAGTTTTTCGCGGTCAGTGGCCGCTTTCTTGAGCTCTTCGGCCGCTTTCTTGTTCCCATCGCGAAGCTTTTTCAGTTCAGCTTCGAGAGCCGCGATTCCCTCGGCAGCGCCGGCGTTCGCTTTTTTTAACCCCTCCTCATGGGCGACGGCTTTGGCCGCGGCGACGACAGCTTCCTCAGCTTCTTTTTTGAGCGCGTTGATGTCGGTTACGATGGCAACAGGCTTGGAGACGATGGGCTTTGAAGGTTTTTTAACAGGTGGGTTCTTGGCGGCTTGCTCCATTTTCTCGTGACGGGCTTTGGCGTTCTTGAGAGAGGAGAGGTAACGCTCGGTTCGCTTTGCCAATTCGGAGTCAGGAGCCAACTTCCTCATGGCCTCGACTTCTTTGACCGCTTGCTCGAAGTCGTTCTTATCAGCCAGAGCCTGGATTTCATAGAGCTTCACTCGCTGGGCATCTTCGCCCTTCAACTTGGCACCCTCGGCTTTGGCCGCCTCGATCGCTTCGTCGAATTGCTTGTTTTTACGGAACAGTTCGAACCGAGCTTTCTCTTGGCGGAGGGCTTCGGCTTCTTCAATCTGCTTCACATAGCCGGTCGTTCCCTTGGGATCGGCGGAGGCGATTAAGGTGAGCTCGGGAGCGTAAAAATCGCGGACGACATCTTGAGGCAGGGTTTCGAGAGCCTTGATGATGAGCTTGGCGCGCTCCACGCCCTCTGCCTTTCGACCTTCGCCGAAAAGGCGGTCGCGCTCGACGCGAATTTTGTGAAGATTACCCAAGTCCTCGAGGGACTCCGCGGAGTCCTTTTTTCCCCCAGTGTATGCGTAGGGCCGCCCGGCGTGATCGGCTAAGATGAAGGAAGGGATCTGGCGGAAGCGGTAATTTTGCGAAAGCTCGAGGAGTTCAGTGTGAGCCTCGGAACGTTGGCGGGGACAGTCGAAGACGACTTTGACGAAGTCTTTCTCGATGCCTTTATTGAAGTCCTCGGTATCGAGAACTCCTGCATGAAGCTTCTGACTGGCTTCCTGCCACTTCGATGCGGAGAACACCATGAGGAGATCTTTTTTGTGCTCGGCGGCTTGCTTTTGGGCGGCCTCCATTTGCTGCTTGGGTGTGGCAGCGGCTAAAGCGAGGGGAAGGGCCGCGAGCGCGGAAATTAGGAAAGTGAAAGGTTTCATCTTAAAATTATGATTAGAGTGGAAAGTCGCTCACACATGGGAGGGCGTCGAGGGGAAAAAACAAAAAGGCTCCGGTTTCCCGGAGCCCTTCAGTTTTAATTTTTCAGGATGAGCAAGGCTTACACCTCGTCTGCACTGAGCCAGCGGAAGGAAACGATTTGGAAGCGGCGACCAAAGTTGACTTGACTCCCTTGTGTTTCCTTGGGGTTCAAGCCGGTTTCATCATCAGGGACCATGGGCTCTGGAGTGCGCTGCACGACGGCTTCACACCAAGCGCGGGAGAGAACGTTGCCGTTGACATCAACTGACTCGCCGTAGGAACGGACCGTGAAGGTATCAGAACGAGCGACGAGGCCGGAACCAATTACCTGAAGAACATCGCCTTGGGTGATGTATCCGGGAGTGCCGTAACCGGTGGAGGCTGGCTTGAGTTCCTGATCGAGACGAGTGGTATCAGAAACCCGGGGAGTGCCTCGGTTTGACTGGGCAATGAAGGTCGTCTCATCTTTCAACTTCTGCTTTATGATAGGGAACTTTTCGTTCTGACCACGGTTGGGGGTAGAGCGCTCAAGTGCGGCCTCAAGCACTCCGTTGCGACCGGTCTCATCATCAGCGAGACGACGATTGACGAAATCTGACATGCCAAAGAAGGGCGCGCGGAGCTTCACCTCCCGGACGATGGCCTCAGCCAAGGAGTCGATCTCCTTGTCTCCAAGGCTCCGGTATCCGGTAAAGACCTTGGTAGAATACTCAGCCTTGATATTCTCCTCCCCCTTGGGGAAGAGGGTGCGGGGGAATGGTGTCTTCTCAAGCGAGCCATATCCGGTATCACGAGTTGTTGAGAGGAGAGCCTTCCATGCTTCTTTGTTCGTAGAGTGGACATCGAAACCTCCATCCATCATGAGACGTCCAGCGGCCCGATAGAGATCGTTGACATCATCGGTAGGATCACCGTTTCGGTCCCAGAGACGTAGGTTCCCATTCTTAAGAGGGGTGGTAACCGGATTTTGAACAAAGTTGGCTACTTGATTCGGAGTCGCTCCGGTGAGGAAAAAGTCAGACCATAGGTTATGATTTACCTCATAGCTCATATCGAAGACGAGGTGATTGTCATCACAGAGTTCATAAACGACGTTCCGGAAGAGGTTGGCCCAATAGGAAATACCGAAGCCATCTTGGTTCCAACCGTGGTTGCCCATGTTCATGCCCTCATTCGGGACCGTGCCCGTGCGCTTCACGCGGGGGTCGGCAATCGAAGATCCGATCGAGTAACTGGGATGCCAAACAAACTCGGAGAGCTGGAGGTGGCGGAGATATCCAAGCGAAGGAATGCCGACCTCTCGCGTGGGAAGCTCGAAGGCAACCACACTGTCAACTCCGAATCCAGCAGGCCCGAAGGGGAAACCAGTCTGGAACCCTCCACGCTGGCGTGGGAAGAGCGCGCCCCAACTCACTTCGTCACTCGGGTTATCCCGAGTATAAATTCCGTGGAAGTAGGGAACTTGGGTCGTCACGTTGTCGAATGGATTACGGCAGATGTAGGAGGCCCGCAGGTTCCAGTTTCCAAGAGCCGAGCTCTGAAGGAGTAATGCGGCATCGCCTCCGACGCCCTTATTTGATTGCGTTTCTTCCAACCAACGGATTCTGAATCCATCCCGGGTGAACGGGTGGGGAGGAATGCCATCATCGACGTGGTCATTTGCTCCTGTCAGTTGGATCACGGGATGGCTAAATCCAGAATCCCATCTGATGGGAAATTCGTCACCGCCGCCTGCCTGAAGCGAGACACTGCCGTAGACCAGGAGAGGCTCTCTTGCCCAAGTCCGGTCAGGCTGGCGTGAGCCCTGCACCGCAAAACGGGTCGCGCCATCTTTGAGATACTTAAGCATGAACATGTAGTTGTCCGCACCATGTCGATCCAAGCTAAAGGGATTCTCGCGGAAATTATTGGGAGCCTTAGGCATTAACTCAGAGGGCTTGTTGTCCGAGTCTCTGGCGTAGGTTGCCGCAGAGCCACTCAAGGTGGTCTGGAGATAATCCTTATAAAGGTAGCTTCCTGAAGAAGGGGCGTCCTTGGCTTGCAAGCGGTTTCCCGCGAAGGTTTCAGGGTCAAGGATCCTGGGAGGTCCACCCATCGAGAAGATGAAGGTCTCCCCCGGCGGAATGGTCACAGCCGGAAGCTGGAAGTAAACTTGGCCTCCATACTGGCTATCGAACACGCTGGTCTTACCACCTGCGGCAGGGATATTCTGGATGCTGCGGCCACCGTAGTGAATTTCCCGGGAGAAGCTGTTGTCACCATCGAAGGTCACGGCCTTTTTCCCGTTTAGAAAGAGCTGCAAAACCATATCGCGATCCAACTCCATCTCGACGTTGTAAGGGTTCCAAAGACCAATCCGAGGATAGAGACAAAGCCTCAAAACATGCTCCTGGGTCGAACCAGTTCCGCGGGGATAGGTAGCGAGGTTATAGTAAACACAAGCCTCCGTAATCACCGGTGTGATTTTCACGTCTGTCAAGTTCCGAGGATCAGCAGGAGTTTCATTCTCAAAGTCATAAACGTTACTCGAGCCGGAATCCCAGTTACGTATTCTCAAAGGTGAGCCATTATCCCAGCCATCGGAGGCTCCGTTTCCGGAAATGGTCGAGGCTGATTTTTGCGGACGGATACCGGTCGATGATTTTCCAAAACGGAACTCATCCGCGAGTTGGGCCCAACGCCAGAGAAGCTCAAAGGTCGGGGCCACATCGTGATACTCCGACTCCTCATAGTTCTCACCGCGAAGTGAGGCATATTCCGCGTTTGGAGGGCCGATCAAGCGGTCCTGAGCAGTGATTCCGATGTAATACGTCTTGCTGGGGTCCAGCGAGGGGATGTCGATCGGCTTATCGCCATCAGAGCTGTGGAGAAAAGCGGAGAGGTTTTTCTTAAGTCCACCATCCCGAACGTTGCACAACACGCTACTGGAGAGGCCTGTCATCGCATGGTAGTTATTAAGAACCCCCAAGCGGTTTGAATCACTCACCAAGGTAAAACTCTTTGGAGTCAGAACACGAGTGTCTCGGTTTTGCTGTCCTACCTCAATCCCTTCAATCACGAATGGCTCGGCGTCCTGGGGGTGGAGCATTCTCCAAATCCCCACCCCAGTAGTATCTGAAATAGGAGTATTGCGGTGAGCATCGGGACGACCAATGTTTGCCTTCTGGCTGTCAGAACTCACCCAGAACGCGTATTTCCCCTTCGGCCGATATTCCTCACGACCGTCAGGAGTGAGCTGCAGTTTCTCAGTCACCACCTTCTTGACGGTGACATAGTCGTTAGGGTCACGGGCTGATCCCCTCGAAACAATCTCGATGGCATTGGCTCCAACCTGCAAATTTTCAGTCCGGGCATCCTGATATTGGCGTGCTCCCTGAAGCTTGGCCTTTCCGCCTTCGTTTCCGCTGACGATGTAATTGAGAATGTAATCGCGAGCTCGGTAGTCCGTGCCGTTTCGAGCATCACTCAGACCTCCCTCACTCATGTCTCGGGTAAAAGGGCTCCCGTTCTGGTTTTGCTCGTATATCGAAGAAAGCACTCCGGTCCAGTTACGGTTGCTGACTCCCTCGATTTGAAGGGTATCCGGATTGGAATCCAAAATCGAGGCACTTACAGCGATGCGTTGGTCCGGGCCAAGGTCACGCTGGAGTTCTCCGATGGCGATCATCAGTCCCAGGCGAGCGTTGGCCCGTGCTTCTTCCTGCGCCCACTCAAAGCGGCTGGTCTTCACCGTGAGAGCGGACAGCGACAGAAATGCCACCGCCACCAAAGTGAGGAGAAGAAGAACAGAAATGGTAGCAATGAGGGCGAATCCCTTCACTGCTTGTCGAACATTGTGTGCTTTCATGATGAACACTATGTAAACACATTGTGCACTCATGACAACCCATAATTAGGCTGATAAGCAGATTTTTTTAGGATTATTTTGATCAAAAACACCGCAACCCACTATCAGTTAGCGCTTTCAGCTTAAAAAGCCGTCTTTCACTAAGTTTTACGGCCTTACGGTGGCTCACTTAAGGTGTCTGAAATAGCGCTCAAATACCCTCACGCCACCAAATTTATCCTCATTATGTGCTGCTTTTCCAAAAATGTAACCTCCGTCACTCGAACCAAGATTTTTGCCCGGCTCCTGACAAAAGAGGATGATCCTTGCCCAGCCTGTCGCCGTCGGGGGATAAAGGTCAGAGTAGCAAGCCCTCGTGCCGCAAAAGCTTCTCCTTAATATCCAGGCCCCCGCCAAAACCGATCAACGAGCCATCTTTTCCGATCACACGGTGACATGGCACAATAATCGAGATGGGATTGGCCCCATTCGCCGTCCCGACCGCTCGAACCGCCTTCGGATTGTCCATATTTTCCGCCAGCTCACCATACCCCCGCGTCTCCCCAAAAGGAATCCCGCTCAGCTGTCGCCAAACCTCACGCTGAAACGAGCTCCCCTTCGCATCGAGCGGAACCGTAAATCTCTCCCTCTCACCCGCGAAGTATTCCGCCAACTCAGCCTCCGCTTGATTCAAAATCTTATCACGCCGATTCTCCTTCGGTAAGGTCGTCGTTTCAATACGATGCCCAAAGTAAAGTCCACTCACCCCCTTCTTCGAAGCTAAAATGATCAAATGCCCCACCGAACTCGTCACCTGACGAAACGACACCGAGTGAGTGGGCGCATGACTTTTTTTCTTCTCCTTCTCAGCCTTCTTGGGCTTCGAACTCATCCCGTTCCCCTTCCGGCCTTTCCCAAAATACTTCTCGCTCCGATACCTCAACCAAACCCTCAATTCCTCCGGCACCTCAGCCTGCTCCGCCTTCGTCAACTCCTCATAGGACTCAAGAGCACGCTCCCTCTCACGACGACACGAGAGATTTTCATGAGCATCCCATCGCTTCCGGGCTTCACGGATCCTCCGGCACGTTTCCTTGATCAAATCAGCTCGTAAAGACATCCTCCACACCCTAAATTCAGACCTCTTTTTAAAAAGATTAAAAAACTTTGAACGAATCCCCAAGTCGGCGGTCTATCCCTGCGAAACCAGCGGTTAGACGCCAGTTTTCATATAGGGTGAACAGCTAATTTACCTCATTTCCACGAGTGTGGAGTCTTGAGATAATGTTCTAAGAGCCGCCGGAATTTTCTCACGAAGATCCCGGCGGTTTTGCGTTTATTGAGTGTCCGATTCGTCTGAGCTCCGCTATTCCCCCCTCAGGAATGGCGCGCCCCGGAAAAATTATCGAAGCCGAGCAACGCTCAAGCGTTCAGGATGCCGATGGCTCCCTCGCCGGCCGCCTTGGAAAACTCTCCCTCGGGCGCCAAGTCATCGCCCTCGCCATCTGGCCCTTCCTTGAGCAAATCCTCAGCTTCATGGTCAACACCGTGGACCTTATCCGCCTCTCCCTCCCCACCCTCATCCGCTTTTTCGGCCTCACCGACGCCGCTGCCGGCTACGCCTTCGACTACCTCTCCATCCTCTGCTGGTCCTGTCCCGTTCTCGGCATCACCCTTTACGACACCTTCGCCGACCTCACCCTCAACATCATCTGGATCTTCATAGCCCTCGACCTCTTCGTCCAAGCCATCGTCTTCAGCATCATCGCTTCCCGAAGAAAATGGCTCGAAGCAAAAGTCTAATTCTTCCCAAGCGCAAACAAGGTCCCATCCTCACTCCCGATCAAGATCACCCCCTTTGCATAAGACGGCGCCGCCACCAGCGACTCCCCCAAGTCCACCTTCCAAACCTCCTCACCCTTCTCTAGATCCAAAGCATAAATCCGCCCATCGCTCGACCCACAAACCAGCCCATTCGTAAACACGATCGGCGAACTCTCGACCCGTCCCCCCGTTTTATATTTCCAGACCACATCCCCCGTCGCCCGTGAAATTGCGTGAATTTTCTTATCCCGGCCTCCGATATAAACATTCTTTTTGTCCACCGCCGGTGCCGCCATGAACGGGAAATTACGATCACTGTATTTCCAGTCCAACTCCCCCTTCGTCAAATCCGCCCCCATCACCATATTCGAGTGATCTCCCCATGCCACGAAGCTCCCCTCCGTCCCCACCGTCGAAACAATCGGCGCCTCGCCCTCGATCTTCTTCGTCGCTTTCCCATCCGCCAGATTCAGCGTGTAAAGGTAGTGATCACAGCCCCCAAAAACGACCCATTTCCCGTCCACCACCGCCGGCGTTCCATTGATCGGTTGCTCCGTCTCATGCTTCCAGATCTCTTTCCCATCCTTCGTATTCAGCGCCCGGCACACCCCGTCATAACCATTCAAAACAATCCACGTCGCCTTCCCGTCCGGGCTTTTTGTAATGTTCACCCCCGCCGTGATCTTATCTTCCGTCTCAATTGACCACTTCTCATCCCCACTCTTCAAATCCAGCGCATAGAGCTTCATATCCTCACACCCGATGTAGATCGTCCCATCGTGAATCGCCGGAGCTGCCTCGAAGCTCTGCTCAAATTCCTTTTGCCACTTCTTCTCCCCCGTCATCAAATCCACCGCCGACAAAAATCCCGCACTGTTTCCAAACACCACAATATCCCCACTCACCACCGCTTCTCCCACGATCGCCCCTTCGGTTTTAAACATCCACTTAATCCCCGGTTTCCCCGGCAACGCAACTCCTACTTGTCCCGAAAGTCCCGCACCCCCACGCGCAATCAGCCATTCCTCACGCTCCACCTTCACACTCGAATTCTTCTCCTCACCCTGACACGCCCAGGCACCGAGCGCTATTGCAACAAACACAAGCTTCTTCATGAGCGCATCCTGCCACAAATCGCACATCAAGCAATCGATTTGGACCTAAACTCCACAAAACCACGTGACAAAAAAAAACATCATGACTTATCTCGAATCATACTCATGACTGCTACGGGCGCCCTCAAAGTCATCGAAGGGCGCAATAGGATCTCTGATTCCAGACTCAATCTGGACGAATTGGCAAAAGAAAAACGACAGCTCCTTCTCTCACTCATCAAGACCCAACCCGATGCCCTCAAATGAACGGAGAATCAAAGCCGCCCCATAAATCCCCACAAAGTCCTCCTCCGTCAGCGCTCGTGGATTAAACTGCCCCGTCCACTGCTTCGCCGCCTCCTCCGCCAACTGCCCAATCATCTCCGCCGGCACCTCCACCCGCTTCAACTCAGCCAACTCGTGCAAGCTCTCCACCCACTCAATTAACCCCGGCTTCAACTTCTCGTAAATTTCTCCCACCACCTCCGCATTCCATCGCATCACGGTCGGCAACATCGTCATCACCGCCCGACCGTGCACCACATCAAAGTGCGCCGTCAACGGATTCGCCGAAGCATGCGCTGCCCCCAACATACTCGCCTCAATCGCCCGGCCCGCCAAAGCCGCTCCTAACAACATCTCCCCCCGTTGCTCCACCGACGCTGTCCCCTTTAAAATATCCTCAATCACCGGCTCAATCTTCCGGAAGGCCTCAAACGAAAACCCCTGCGACTCCTCCGTCCGCGTATTACAAACAGCACTCTCCAATGCATGCGAAAGCGCATCCAGCGCCGTCAACCGCGCCACCCCCAGCGGCATCGACCCCGTCAATTCCGCATCCAAAATCGCCACCTTCGCCAAAGCCCGGGGATCCCCGCAAGCCATTTTCTCATGCGATCCATCTCGACACAAAACCGCATAACTCTGGCACTCGCTCCCCGTCCCCGCCGTCGTCGGAATCGCCACAAAAGGCAACATCTCCCCCTTCGCCTTCCCGTGCCCCTGATAATCCGACATCACCCCGCCCCCGCTTAGCAAAAATAAAGCACCCTTCGCCGTATCCATCGAACTCCCCCCACCCAGCCCGATAATCACATCCGGCTTCACCTTCCGCGCGAACTCCGCGCAAAGCTCCACATCCTTCTCCCGTGGATTCTCATGCACCCCATCAAAAACCACCACCTCATCCAACAATGCCGCCGCCCGCGCCACATGCCCCGCCTTCACAATCCCCTCATCCGTCACAATCAAGGCCTTGCCCGAGACATACTTCGACAGCTCCGATAACGAACCTGCCCCATGGATAATTTTTTGCGAAGAAACGGTCACAGGTTTGATAAAACCTATTTTACTCACTCCCCACTGCATTTCAACCCACACCCCTTCAAAAAAATTTCCCCCTCCTCGTTTCCTGACCGAAATGGTAAAGATTCATCGAACTTCCACGCCCCAGCCTAGCTCTCAAATTTCGTGTTCAAATTCCAAATCCCAGCCTTCCTCCTCCTGACCATCCCTTTGTTCGCCCAGCAGCCCAATCTCGTCGTCATCATCTCGGACGACGCCGGCTACGCCGACTGGGAATTTATGGACGACTACCTCCAGACCGTGAATGCCGGCCAGGCCCCCAGCCCGGTGCCCACCCCAAATCTCAATGCCCTCCGCCGTCGCGGCACCCTTTTCACCAATGCCTACACCGCCGCGGTCTGCTCACCCTCCCGCGCCGCCATCGTCACCGGCTCCTACCAGCAACGCATCGGTTACGAATACAATATCAACAACCTCACCGGAGCCACTGCCATCGACGGACTCTCTCCCGACACCACCACCATCTTCGACCGCATGGGCGCTGAAGGCTACACCACCGGAGCCATCGGAAAATGGCATATCGGCGCTCGCGCCAACGACATCGGCCTCGGTAACCGCCCCGAAAACCAAGGCGTCGATGAATTCTTCGGTATCTGGAAAGGCTCGCGTAACTACACCATCGGCTCAACCACCGGATCGGGTGAACTTCGAGAAACCATCACCTCCCCCTTCTCCGACACCGTTCTCGAAACCACCGCCCCTTGGAACACCAACACCAACTACGTCACCAACGCCTTCGGAATCGGTGCCGTGGACTTCATCGATCGACACTACGCCGACCCCGCCCCCTTCTTCCTCTACCTCGCCTTCACCTCGCCACACGGACCCATCGGCCCGTCCCCCGATTTTAACGATCCACGCCTTGCCTCTCTCACCGGCACCCGCAAAGAATACGCCTCTATGGTTCTGACCATGGACAAGGAAATCGGCAACATCCTTAACAAACTCAACGACCCCGCTGGCGATAACTCCGTCTCTCTCACCGACAACACCGTCGTCATCTTCATCAACGACAACGGAGGAGCCAGAAACATCGGCACCGTCAATACTCCTCTCAAAGACTTCAAAGGATCAGTCTACGAAGGAGGGACCCGTGTTCCCATGATCATCGCTGGACCGGGCCTCCCTTCCAATGCAACCTATCACGAGCCCGTCCACTCCATCGACATCCTCCCAACCTGCCTCGAAGCTACCGGAGCCACCCCGCCTACCCAAATCGATGGTGTCAGCCTCATTCCCCATCTCAAAGGCACCGCCACCAGCCCACCTCACGAAGTCCTCACCATCCGTAGCGAGTCAAAAGTGAGCGTTCGGAAAGGCAACTGGAAGCTCACTAGAAACGGAGCCTCCTCCCCGTTCTCCCTCTTTGATCTTTCAACTGACATCGGAGAAAACAATGACCTCGCAGCCGCCAACCCCGAAGTCGTCGCAGAACTCCTTCGAGATTTCACGGCCTTCGAAGTCGGCGCCGACAAACCCCGCCATGCCGGGTTAGGCAAAAACGCCAACACCATCAATCTTAACAACCGCTTTGTTCTCAATCCCCAACCGATTGATGTTGGCCCGTTCACTTCAAACCTCTCCCTCATCGGAGGCGCTCTCCTCAATGGGAACTTCAATACCGGAGGCGGATCCGGAGCTCAAACCTTCGATCAAACTCCCTCCTGGCAAAACATCGGATCCGGAGACGGAGCCCTCAATGCCACCCAAACCTCGCTCACTGCCAACGGAACCCGCAATGGCATCATCGCAGAAACCGCAACCCGCGTTTTTGGCCAGGACACCAATCATACCCTGGCCACGGGAGAAATATTCCAGGCCACCTATCAATGGCGGGATGCCTCTGGCTGGAACGACGCCGGCGATAGGATCCACATCAGGCTTTTCACCACCTCTGACGACAGCCTGACAGGCACCCAAACCTTCATCCAATCCCTCAATTCGGAGCTCTCAACAACCGACTCAACCTACCAAACAGAAATCGCCTTGTTCGATTCCATCCCCCCTTCAACCGATGGAAAACGCTTATTCGTCTCACTCAACTCGGCCCAAACCGGATCAGGCTTCGCTCGGCTCGATGACTTCACCCTCGACCGGGGCACTCTCGGAGGAGGAGGCGGAGCCACCCCACCAATCACCCTCACCTGGTCCACCCAAAATGCCTGGATCGACCCCGATACTTCATCGGCCGATACTTTCTTAAATCTCGACTCCTTCGCCAGTTGCGTCCTCGAATTCCCAACCACAGACAACTTTTCCTACACCGCCAGCAACAATCTCACTCGTCCCACCGGCCTCGCCTTCATGCTCAATGGCCTCCGCCTCACCGGCACCGGAGGCAACACTTCACAAACATCGACCATCACAGGAAACGAACTCCTCTTCACCAACAACCTCGCAGGCGAATCTCCATTCCTGGAACTCGCCGCCAACTCATCAAATGCTTCCTTTATCATCGAAAACGATCTCACCCTTTACCACGATCTCATCATCACTGGAAACGGCTCCGCGAACCTCACGATCACAGGTGAGATCAGCGAATACCACGCCCCAATCAGCCTGACCAAATCCGGGCTTTCCAAACTCACCCTTACAGGGAATGCCACTCTCTCCGGGCCCACCACCGTGCAAGCCGGCCAACTCACCTTGGCCAATGATGCCGTCCTGACCTCGCCCGTTATTCTTGGCCAAGCGGGAACGCTTTCCGGCAGCGGCGCGGTTTCCGGTAACCTCACCGGTCCGGGCCAAGTCTCACCCGGTCCGTCCATCGCAACCCTTTTAGTCACTGGCAACGCCTCTCCTGGAATCGTAACCATCGAAACCAACGGAAATCAAAATGACAAACTCGATGTCACCGGCAACCTGGATCTCAGTGAAAGCACTCTCCAACTCTCACTGCTCAACCCCGACGCCTCGCCCCTGCCCATCGCCAGCTATGCCACCCTCACTGGAAGCTTCCAGGAAATCTCCGGCCTCCCCGAAACCTTCGTGATCGATTACCAGTTTCAAAATAATCACATCGCCATCTTTCCCGCGACCTCGGCCTATCAAATTTGGGCAAGCCAAACTCACAACCTCTCCGGCGAGGCGGCCCTCTTCCAATCCGATCCCGATGGCGACGAACTGCCCAATGGTCTGGAATTTCTCACCGGGTCCGATCCCAACCAAGCGACCTCCGCCCACCCCCTAAGTTTCACCAGAGGCAACGACTTCCTCTCCATCAAATACCCCATCTCGGCCATTGCCAGAAAGTCCTCAGCCAAGCTCCAATTCTCGGACGACCTGATTTCCTGGCAAGACTTCATCGAGAGCGAGGGCCTCTCCATTGTCGGTGAGATCAAAGACGTTTATGGACCAGGCATCGATCAAGTCTCGATCACCTACACCAAGCCCCACCCGAAAAAGCTCTTCATTCGCCTGCACACCACCAGGTAGAGAGTAAGTTTGCCGAACGAGATTCCCCGGTCACACTCGCTCCATGAAACGGACGGTTCTTTACTTCACTCTGGTCGCCTCCCTTCAAGCCACACCCATCCCCCTCATCAATCCGGGTGGCGAACTTAACAATGGAGTCGATCGCACCCTCGTCTCCGACCCCTCAGTCCTGGGTTGGGAGGGCACCGGACAGGTCATCAACGACCGCACCGACTATGGCAACGGAGGATGGCGACTCACCTTTGAAGATAGCGGCGACCTTCACCAACTCACCACTCACCCCATCGAAGAGAGAGCATCATATTCCCTCCGTTTCGATGCCGCCATCTTCTCGGGGACTCCTCCCGATGGAGACTTCACTCTCATCGGCCCCGGTTTAAAAAATGGAGATTTTAATGCCGATACCTCAACGATCGATGGCCGTAATTTCGAGGAAACCCCCAACTGGTTCAATCTGGGAACCTCTTCTCAAACCATCCAGGCCACCCGCTTCAATCCACCCAACACCTCCCTCGATGGCTCAAGAAACGCCGTCCTCGCCGCCAATGATCAACGCCGCTACGCCAACGATCCCGGTCACACCCTAGTCGAAGGCGATCTCTTCCAGGTCAGCTACCAATGGCGGGACGCTTTCAACTGGAATGACACGACCAACCGCATCCGCGTCACTCTTTTCACCACCGATGACGATCTCATCACCGGCACCCCATCCACCATTCAGTTTCTCGATTCCGACCTCTCTACCACGAACAATACCTACGAAACGCAGACTTCCCTCTTCTCCCCCATCCCAGCACCGGCTGCGGGCCGCAAACTCTTCGCCTCCTTTGAAGCGATCAATGGCGGAAATGGCTTCGCCCGCCTCGAAAATTTCACCCTCCAACGCGGCACCTCATCCGGAACCCCGGTGATCCGTAATCTCATCGCAGATCTCTATGTCGATAACGGAGGAACACCAGAAATCATCACCACCCGCACTTATGATTTTAAATCCTCCACCCTAGGCAGCTGGCACCACTCCCACCTCGCCGTCCCACCTGCCATGCTCGCTCCCCATGCTGGAAAACTTTTAGGCATCCGCTTCCGTTCCACTCCATCCGCCGCCGCAAACTTCCAATCCATCGACAACGTCCGCCTCGATTCTTGGTCCGCCACTTCTCCCACCGGCGACTTCTCGCACGACTGGAACGCCACTCCCGACCAAGTCTGGCCCGGTCCCGGATACTGGGGCAACCGCCTTCACGACTGGGAAGTTCGTAATAACCGCGTCAACTGCATCCTCGGTAGTCGCGACCGCCGCACCCTCCACAAGGTCGACACCACCCTCCGCGGAAATGGCCAAAACTTCTCCCTCTCGGCCCGCACCGGCCTCCACGCTGGCACCAATTCTTCAGCCGCTCGCAGCGGCTTCCTCCTCGGCGCAGGTCCCGGACTCGACTGGCGCGGTGCCCTCCTCGTGCACGATGGCCTCGGCCGCGACTTCGGCATTTTTGTCGGACTCCGTGGCGATGGCGCCGCCATCATCGAAGACCTCACTGCTGGAACCACCAATGCCCTCGCCCTCGGAACCGCACCCGCCGCCTTCCCTACCGACGCCCGACTCAACCTCACCGCCACCTACCTCCCCATCTCCGGCAAATACCAACTCGCCCTCTCTGCCCTATCCCCAAACAACACCCTCCTCAGCACCGCAACCGCCGAAGTCGCTTCCGCCCAACTTCTCGGCTCCCTCGGCCTCCTCTCCCACAAAGGCTCAAATGAGGCCCGCTTCTGGTTCGATGATTTCTCAGGCACCGGACCCGCCCTCAACCCTGAACCTGATCGCCATCTCGCCATCCTCGGAGCGATGTACACCCTCAGCCGCCAGACGCTCAAACTCACCGCACAACTCCCCCCTCTCGACCTCGCTTCCACCCCTCCGGTCACGCTCGAAACCCGGGACGGTGACACCTGGAACGAGATCGCAAGCACCGCCATCGACAAGACCGACTCTCTCTCCTCCTACACCGCCACTTTCAAAATTCCCGCTTGGGATGACACCCGCGACACCGACTTTCGCATCACCGTAAAAATCGACAACGCCCCCTATCAATGGACCGGCACCATTCGCAAAAACCCCGTCGACCAATCTCAAATCACCCTCGCCGCCACCACCTGCCAACGCATCGCCGATGGCAGCATTCAAAACAACGGCTTCGACTGGTCCCCCGTCAAACTCTGGCAACCCAATACCCTCGCCTTCCGCCACATCCTGAAACAAAACCCAGACGTCTTCCTCGCTCTCGGCGACCAAATCTACGAAGGACAACCCACCCCCGAGGATAGCGGCACCGACTTCAACCGCCACCACGACTACCTCTACAAATGGTATCTCTGGGTCCTCCAGGCACGCGATGTCACCCGCATTATGCCCACCATCTGCATCCCCGATGACCACGATGTCTATCAAGGCAACCTCTGGGGCGAAGGCGGCATCTCAACCAACAGCCAAAACTCCGGCGGCTATGAAGAACCCGCCACCTGGGTGAAGATGCTCGAGCGAACCCAGACCTCGCATCTTCCTGACACCGACCCCTACAACCCGGTTCAACCAGCCCCTCCCGTCGCACAAGGAATCCCCACTTACTTCACCGGAATGATCTATGGCGACATCGGCTTCGCCATTCTCGAAGACCGCAAATTTAAAACCGGAAAAGACAACCCGCCCGCCGATCTCAACCAGCAATTCCTCCTCGGCACCCGGCAGAAAAACTTCCTACGTAGCTGGGCCCATGACTGGGATGACCAAACCGTAAAGTGCCTCATTTCCCAATCACCCTTCGGCAATATCCACACTCACGCCAACAGCGGATATGGCTTCGGACTCAACGACAAAGACACCCACGGCTGGCCCACCCACCGCCGCAACGAAACCTGGAAACTCCTGCGCAAAACAAGAATGTTCCAAATCGCCGGAGACCAACACCTCGCCACCTTCGCCCATCACGGAATCGATGGCCCCGCCGATGCCGGCTTCTCCTACACCGCCCCCGCCATCGGCAACTTCTTCCCCCGCGCCTGGGATCCCATCCACAACTCCGCCGGTAGAATCGACCTCGTAAACCCCTACAAGGGCGACTTCTTCTTCGACGGAAACGGGACCCTTCCCGAAGGACAAGCAAACCTCACCTCCTCCTTCCCGCATCACGTCCGCGTCCTCGGTGCCGGAAACCCCCACCAATATCACAACCAGACCCGCAACATCTCCCCCGCCAACCTTCACGACCGCGGAGCCGGATACGGACTCATCCGCATCGAAAAAAACACCCGCCAAATCACCTTCGAAACCTGGCCCCTCCACGCCAACCCGGACCACCCAAACACCGGTAGCCAATTCCCCGACTGGCCCATCACCATCAGCCAAACTGACAACGACGGCCGCACCCCCACCGGCTACCTCCCCCTCATCGATTCCGGTTACCAAGCCGCTCCCGTCATCTCCGTCTACCACGAATCAACCGGCGAACTCGTCTACTCCATCCGCACCCGCGACAACCTCGTCCGCCCTCCCGTCTATGATAACACCATCACCTACCGCATCGTCATCGAAGGCGGCACCATCCTCACCAAGCAAACACCCCTCCTTCCCGAGCCACCCGCCATCAATTCCTTCCGCGCACTTAAACCCCGCATCTCCCCTGGAGCCACCACCACCCTCCGCTGGGATGCCACCGGAGCAGAAACCGTCACCATTGATGGCCAAAATGTTCTCCCCCTCACCGTCAATGGCATTGGCTTCCTCCAAGTCTCCCCCACCAGCGACACCACCTACACCCTCACCCTCAACGGCAGCACCACCGCCACTACGAAAGTCCTCGTACTTGATCAACCGGATCCCGCCCCCTCAATCTCGTCAGCCGTGAAAAACCCCGACGCCTCCTTCACCTCACTCATTCCGCTCGACACCCGAAGTGAAAATTTCGTCATCGAACAAAGCCCCGACCTCGTGACTTGGACCGAGATCGGAGGTGAAAATACCACGCGTGAAATCACAGGCGTCAACCTCACCCTCACACTCACTCCCTTTTACGTTCCCTCATCGCCCACCAACTTCTACCGTGCCCGTTGGCGCCAATAGGTCCTACGACCCAAATCAATGGAAGCCCCTTCACCTTTAGTGACCTCTCCCTCTCTAAACCCATTAAAACCAACACCCTCCTAAAACGCCCCGTCCCCATCTACCGCTACTGCGCCTACGGAGACCTCTACCCCTCCGTCCGCGAAGGAGACTTCAAACTCCAATCCCGGGAAAAATCGATGAACGTCCAAAAAATACTCCGGCCTCATATAAAAGCCTCCCCCACCCCCTCCGCTGCTCTGCTGCTCCGCGTGCCCCCCCAAACAAGCCCTCAAACTTCGTGATCAAATCCAAAATCCTAGCCCTCCTCCTCCTCGCCCTCCCAACCTTCGCCGACGATTCCCAATGGCGGGGCCCCCAGGGAAACGGAAACTTCGACCACGAAACCTCCTGGTCCCACACCTGGCCCGCCACCGGCCCCAAAGTCCTCTGGACCGCCAAAGTCCACCTCGGCTACTCCGCCATCGCCGTCTCCGAAAACCGCGCCTACACCCTCGGCAACCACGAAGGCGATGACCTCGTCCAATGCCTCCACGCCACCACCGGTAAACCACTCTGGAGCAAAAAATACCCCCAAGACCTCATCCCAAAATACAACCCCGGCGGACCCAACGCCCCGCCCGTCATCGATGAAAAATGGCTCTACACCCTCAGCAAACAAGGCCTCGTCGCCTGCTGGGATAAAGCCACCGGCGACACCCGCTGGACCACCAACCTCGCCACCATCGCCAAAGCCCCCATGCCGACCTGGGGCTTCTCCTCAGCCCCCGTCGTGATCGGCCACCGGCTCTTCGTGAACGCCAACACCTCCGGCATCGCCCTCGACAAAAACACCGGAAAAATCCTCTGGAATTCCCCCACCCTCCCCTGCGGATACGCCGCCGCCGTCCCCCTAAAATGCCGCGACCAATCCGCCCTCGCCCTCTTCGGCCACAAAGCGATGCACGTCGTCTCCCAAGCCGATGGCAAAGTCCTCTGGAAAGTCGATTGGCCTACCAAATACGGCGAAAACTCCGCCGACCCCCTCGTCATCGAAGACAAACTCTACCTCTCCTCCTGGTGGGGCCAAGGCGCCGCCCTCTTCAACCCCAACCAAAACTCCACCACCCCCATTTGGACCAACAAAGAATTCCAAAACCACATCAACCCACCCGTCCTTCACCAAGGCCACCTCTACGGCTTCGACGGCCCCGTTCACAAAAAGAAAATCAAATCCCACCTCCGCTGCCTCGACGCCAAAACCGGCAAAACCCTCTGGTCCCACCCCGACCTCCGCGGCTCCCTCATCCTCTCAAACGGCAAGCTCATCATCCTCACCAACAACGGTACTCTCATCATCGCCAAAGCCACCCCCACCGGCTTCCAACAACTCGCCCGGCACCAAGGCCTCGGCAAACGCACCTGGTCCCCACCCCTCCTCCACCAAGCAAAACTCTACCTCCGCGACGCCGACGGCACCGCCATCTGCCTCGACCTAACCACAAATACGCGTCCATGATTCCTGGTCAAAGACCGACGTCTCGATTGCCTCCGAGTGGATGACCTCCTGGTATTGGCAAAACCAACAACTCGTCTATCTCGACCGCTGGGAACGCGAGGGCCTCATCGAGGCCCACCTGACCGACTACCTCATGCGCAAAAGCGATTGCGCAATCATCGAGGGCTCGGAAAAAAAGAAAGACATCGAACGCATCTGGAGCTTCACCTACCAGAGTGGCCGATGGATCGTCTCCGACATCGACGAAGGATCAAACTCCCTCGCCTACCTTGAAATGATGAAGTCCGTTCCCGCCATCGAGGACGTTTTTCAACCCCACAACGCGAACCAAACGATGCCTAAATTATAGAGCGCATGCAAAATCATTCCCGGCACCACCGAACGACTCCGTAGGTAGAGAATTGCCGCCGCTAACCCGAGCAAAAATACCGGCGGAAAAGAGGGCCCCGGATGCACCACCGCAAAGATCAGGGCACTTCCCAAAACCGCATTCCTCTTCGACCAAAAGCCCAACATCGTCCGACACATAAATCCCCGAAAAAGCAGCTCCTCCAATATCGGAGCGGCCACCACCGCTAGTAAAATCAGCACCACCGGACTCCATTCAAAGACGCCAGTTCCAGCATCCCCAAACACCCCCGTCTCCAAAATTTTCGTCCAAGCAATCCCCACTGCCAAACAAAGCAAGGTCGCAACTCCGGTCTCAACCGCCATCGCCTGCCACCCTTTCTTTTCACCATCATCGGGAATTTCGGGAAGAGGAATTCCTTTTCCATTTCTCCGAATCCAAACGAAAGCCATCGCCGCCAATCCCCCCGCCACAAACGAAGCTAGCACCAAGCCACTCGTCATCTCCCCAAGCAACACTCCGATCACCGAGACCAAGACCTGAACCACAAAAAACACCACTACCGCCCATAACCCATCGTCCACTCCCCAGCTTGGCGGCTCCTCCTCCACTGGCTCCATCAGGTAGCTAAAGCTGACATTCCTCCGCTGCCAAATCGCCACCCCAAGGAACCAAAAAATCACCAAAGAACTCACCAGTGGCCAAATCATCCCCTGCCACAGCAAGCCACCAAAACTCCCAGCCATAAGCATCGCCCCATACATCCTCCCTGCTCCAATTTTGGGCCTCTCTCCCGCGGCCACATCCGGCATCTTTGGCCTCCCCATCACAATGCCACTCACCACCTTCCCCATCACCCAAACTCCCAAGAGAGCCGCCACATAGCGCCAAAGATCCTCCACCCGAAAAGCTCCACTCGTCAAAAGCATCACCACCACCAAAATTGCCGCCAAACCCGTCGCCACCGACCGCCATAGAGTTTCGCGTCGGCCAAAATAAGCCGCCACCGGCATCGGTAAATTATAGATCAACCACACGCCCTTCGCCTCCGACATCAAAACCTGCGGAGCCGTGATCAAACTCGCATAGGTTCCGCATGCATAAGCCATCGCACAAATCCCCGCCACCGTCACCGAAAACACCATCGAGGGATTGATCAGGACCTGATAACCCACGATCAGAATCGGAACCAAAATCACCTGCGTCGCCAAAGTCCGATCACGCAGTAAAAGCAAACCCTCAAACTTCAACAAACTCCCGCCCTTCAATCGCGCCCCGCCAATCCCCCGCTTCTTTGCATGTTGCCCATTCCCCGAAAGCCAACCACTTCGCATCAATCTGCCCGCCAAAGCAATCCCTCCTCCCCCCAAAATCACCGCTACCAAAACACCACAACCCAGCATCATCCAAATCGGTGACACAAGGATTTCGCCAACCGGCAGCCCCACCTCCCCCGGCAACCTTTCCGCCAGCCAAGCCAGCCACGGAAGGGACGCTTCCCCCGCCACACACGCCGCCAGAACCGCATAAAATGCCAACAAGCCCAACACCGAAAAAACCATCTGCCCATTCTTCACCACCACCGCCGGAGCTCGCGATCTCATCCAAGTATCCAGCAAAATTTCCACCCCCGAAATCGCCACCGAAATTAAAAACATCAACCCCAAACCAAGCAGCCCAGCCCACAAAAAAAAGACCCCGTTCGCTATCAAGACATTCGTCAAAAGCGGCCACAATACAATGTAAGCCAGCGGACGAATCAACACACTCGCAACAAAGGTCCCTGCCAGCAATTCAGACTCCTTGAGTGGCAACGAAAACAACCACTCCTGATGATCACTCGTCGCCGCCAAATTCTTCTGCCGCACCGCCATCGGCATGAAAAGCAACGCCACCAACAACCCCAGAAAAACCATCCCCAGCAAGCGCGAAAAATACGCCCGCTTCTCCCCATCCAGATCTCCCAAAGTCATCAACCTTCCCCGTGAAAACGATTCCTGACTCCTAAAACCGCCGGCTCCTTTCTCCCGAAACTGCGCAATGAACTCCTCAGACGTCAAAGGACTCAAACCATCCTTCACTCGACGACTTTTACTAAACGAGAGGATAAACTCCAGATCCGCAGCCATCTCCACATCCGTCATCTCTTCCCATTCCGACACGCTCCCCGCTATCTGCAGATGAGAAAAATCATCCAATGCAATCACCCCCTCCTCCATCACCATTGCTCGATCCGCAAAGCGCTCAATCATCATCCCCGTCATCCAAAATCCCTGCACCAAAAACATCGGCCCAAGCACATACATCATCCACCCCCCTTTTACTTGCCTCCCCCGTGTCGGCTTCCGAAAACGGCCATAAAGCCGCCCGGGCCACCCCAGCGAATGCCGAAAGCGAAACCACGCCAAAGTCAGTATCGCCTTCACCATGGCCCACCCCTTCCTTCGTTCAAAGTCACTCATCGCTTTTTTCCTCCTCTCCCGTCACCGCAAAAAACACCTCTTCTAAGGTCCCCACTCCTGCCTCCCTCTTCAAAGAATCCACCGTCCCCTCCGCCACCAATCTCCCCCGGTTCATCACCACGCATCGATCACACACCTTCTCCGCTTGATCCAGCAAGTGAGTTGAATAAAGAACCCCCGCTCCCCCCTCCACCGAACGCTTCACCAACTCCAAAAACGAACGCGTCGCTACCGGATCCAACCCATTCGTCGGCTCATCCATGATCAACAAATCCGGCTGGTGAACCGTCGCCATCAGAAAGGCCAACTTCTTGCGCATCCCCTTCGAATAATTCGCCGCAAACTCTCCCAAATCCTCTACCAGCCCCAGCTTTTCACCGACATCATCCAGATGCGCCGTGATCGCCTCAGGTGAGAGCCCCCTCACCTTCCCCACAAATTCCAGCAATTCAATCCCCCGCAAATGAGCCTGAAAATTAGGCTCGTCCGGCAAAAATCCCACCCGCCTCTGCACCTCGCTCCGCTCCGAAAAACAATCCATCCCAAATAACGATAACTCCCCCGCCGTCTGCCGCATCATCCCCATCAACATCTTCACCGTTGTCGTCTTGCCCGCCCCGTTCGGCCCCAGTAATCCCACAATTTCCCCTACGCCCACCTCCAAGGTCAATTCATCCACCGCCCTAAATTCACCGAAATAACGGGAGACATTTTCAAGGCAAAGAATGGGAATTTTCGGAATCACAACATCCCAATCCTATTGCCTCAAAACTTCAGGTAAAGACTACGATCACCACCGCCTCAGAAGAAGGCCATTACGACCGGCCCATTCTTCAATCACTTCAAACTCAACTCGCTCGGGAGCATCGTTCCAACGCCGCTTTGCCTGAACAATCATCCGCTTCTTCCGATAAACCTCCACCGTCACCTTTCGCTCAACACGATGGCAACCAGCCCCTTGTAATTGGCCGCAGTCGGATCCTCCGCTTCCACCCATCAGTTGGGAAGCTCCCAGTCAATCGGACAAATTTCAGAACAAAAAAATCCGGGTAATTCTAATCACTCATGTGTCACCGGAACTACCCAGTAAAACCTCGAGACACACTCGGAGGCATAGCCGTCAGTTCTTGAAAAGACAAATTCGAGCCAGGTGGCTTCTTCCTCGGATTCGCAAAACAGTTCCAAAAGCAATCTACTTCCCTGTTCTCGGCTCCGGATACCGCGCCAGGATCCCCTTAAGTTCCTTCAAAATCTCCGGTTTCCCGGCGGCGAGATTCCGTGACTCATTCGGGTCTTCACGGTAGTCATAAAGTTCATACTCCGCAGCCTTCCCACCAATACGACGCCACTCGACCATGCGATACCGCTCGGTCCGGATCGCCCGCCCCAGTTTCCCCTTCGGATAAACATGGAAGGTATGATCACGCACTCGCACCGCCGGATCCTTAAGAACCGAAACCAAACTCACCCCATCAAGAGGCTGCGGCCCCATCGGGCGAGGCAAGCCCGCAAGCTCCGCCAGGGTCGGAAAAATATCGACACTCCCCGCCGGTTGACTGGTTGAACTTCCTGCCTTTGTCACTCCTGGAGCGACCAAAAACAAAGGAATCCGATTCGCTTCCTCATAGTTCGTATGCTTTGTCCAAATCCCGTGATCTCCCAAATGGAATCCATGATCTCCCCAAAGAACAACAATCGTATCTTCGGCCAACTTCAACTCATCCAGCGCAGCCATCACCTTCCCGATCTGCGTATCTACGAAAGACACCGACGCATAATATCCATGGATCAGCTTCCGCGATAAATCCTCATCAATCACATAAGGCTCGCCCTTGTCAGGAACCGGGAAGTAGTTGCAAATCTCCCCCTTCACCTTGCGCGCCACCCTCGGAGATCCTTCCGCATTCTTTAAATTCGCAGCAAGCGGCAGCTTCGCCGGATCATAAAAGTCCCAATATTTCTTCGGCGCAGAAAACGGAAGATGAGGCCGCGCAAATCCCACCGCCATAAAGAAGGGCTCCTCACGCTGACCCGCAGCCTTTAACCGACGAATCGCCTCTGCCGCGACCCGACCATCCGCATACTTTTCATCCTCAACCTCTGGAGACTCAAACGCCGCTCCCCGCGGAAGAGAATTCATCCCGCCCTTCGGTGCCGGAGTGTTTGTAAACATCGCTTCCTCCCTTGTCAGCTTGCCCTCCGGCTTGGACGCAGGATCGACATACTCGATCACCTTCTCCTTAAAATGCGGCACCGAAAACGATTCCGGATCCCCCGGATTTCCATGACCAATATGAAAAACTTTACCAAGCGATTCAGTCCGATACCCATGTTTCGCAAAATGCTGTGGCATTGTCACCGCATCAGGAAATCGAGCTCGAAGCCTGTGCCCCAATCCATACAACCCCGTCGAAGTCGAGTGTGACCCCAACATCAAATTAAAACGCGACGGCGCACATACCGCCTGGTTGCAATATGCCAAATCAAAGCGCATCCCTCGCGCCGCCAGCGCATCAAGATTCGGAGTCTTTGCATGTCCATCTCCATAACACCCCAGCGTCGGTTTCAAATCATCCACCAAGATAAGGAGGACATTCGGCTTAGCTAGAGAACCCTGTCCCATTCCGAACCAAAACAAAGGAACAGCCAGAAGACGCAGAGAAATCTTCATCGTTAATTGATTTACTAACCAGCCACCGACAAATCCCCTTGAATCGCCCGACGCCGGTAAAGGAACTCGAATAAATTCCCCTCATGCGGCTGCTCCCACTGAACTCGATTTGTTGGAAACGGCCCAATATTCAAACGCTCGATATCCGAGCTCAGCATCAGATCCTGGATCCAATCTCTATTCTCGGTAAAGGCACTCACCACAAGCGTCTCTCCAATGCTCGCCAACATCTCGGCCTGCGGCATTTCCACAATACTCGCATACGGGAACATGAACTCGGTATTCGCCAACGCATGGTCCTTGTCATCACACGCAATCAAAGTCGGGCAAAGATAAGTCTGATCAAAAGCCTCCACTCTCCGGTCTCCTCCACGATAAGCAGCAGTGACATCGCGGGCACCATCCTCTTTGAGAAGATCTTCAATCATGCCATCAATCCCCTCCGCCATCGCCGTATTGGCAAAACCACAAAGGACCGCATTGGAATCATCGCGCGCCAACGGCTTGATCTCCGCCAACTTCGCCGCCAGTGCTTCCGCAATCTCTTTACCATGTGACGGCACCAGAATCGCCGAAGTATTGATACAACTCCGCCCACCATTCGCCGAAACCGAGGTCACCAAGACATCGATAAATTCTTCCCACCGATCAATGTAATCTTCACCGATTAGAATCTTCGACCGTCCCGTCCCGTGAACCTGAATCGTCTTAAACGGCGCATACTTCCGCACCGTCACATCCGAACCAAAAGAAATCCCCGCCCCACATGAGGTGAGCAAAGTATCCCCCCCCTCGTGCGTCGTCGGATAGTAGCCAAAAGCCTCCTTCGGAAAGCCCGCCTGAATCATCGCCTGCGCAATTCGCAAGGGCGTAAACGGATCCTCCCGACCCGGCTTCAACATCACCGGGATTTTCATCACCAACGCCGGTAACCAAAGCGAGTTCACCGCCGGCGCATTACTTGGCAACGCCACTCCCAGCGAACTCGTCGCCGGATAATAATTCACATCCAAACCACCCACCGAAGTGATCCCTCGGTCGAAAATTTCCAAAGGCATCCCCCGCGTCAGGCCACCGATCACCGTGCGAATCTGCGACATCGCCGCATGAATTTTCTCCATGTTCATCCGCACCAACGTGTGAGGCAATCGCGTCAGCGCCGAAAGCGACTCCACATAATCGTCCGGCCCCTGAGTCGAATCACCACACCGCAACTCGGCATTCATAAAGAGATCCGCCGCGGCCTCACAATAATCCGCCAGCGTCTCCGCCGGAATCGCATCCAGCGCCGCCTTCGATTCAGAGATCCGCAAAAGATCACGCCGAATCAAACCCGGATTCGCCGTATGCGTCACAAGATTGTCATTAAGTGTCACAAGATCGGCAGACTCATAAGTCTCGCCAAGTCGCAGGATAGGAATTTGCATAATTTTTTTTGGTGCGGAGTTGAAAGGTTTTCTGAGTCGACGATTAGCCTTTAGTAAACTCCCTCAATCACCGCCTTACTCCCGCTCTGGAAAGGCCTCACATCACCCACTCCATCCCACGGAAACTCCTCACACTCCGGCCGGCGAATCGCCTCATCGCGCTCCATAAAACGAGGCACAAAAAACTCCTTCGTCATCGTCGTCAACTCCACCCGACCATACTCACCATACTCCACAACCTTGGTCGAATCCTCCGGCTCCACCACTCGCAAAATCGCCCGAGGCTGCGGCGCGTAATACGTCAGCGAATACTCGCCCGGCTCCCGCTTCTTAGAAATCGCCAGCCCCATCAAAGTGTTCCCGTAAGTCGGCGCGTAGTTGATCTTTCCTTCCAACACCTCCTCCTGAATGAATTTCACATACTGCGGAGTCATCGTCGTTCCTCCCGCAAAAACCCCACGAATCCCCGCATCAGCGAGCGACATCCGCAACGAAAGACTCTCCAACAAACGTGGCGTCGTAAAAATACACTGAATGTCCCGATGACGAAGAATCGTCACCGCCTGATCGATCACATGCTCTTGATAAGCCTTCGCCATCTGCATCTCACCCATCCCGATCAACCTCTTCACCCAACGCGGATCCAGATCAATGAAGTAACACGCCCCCCCCCGAATATTCGCCAAGTGCTCGATCGCCATCCGCAATCGACGCGGCCCCGTCGGCCCAACCATCAACCAATTCCCACCCTGCGGGAAAAAGTCCGGCCCATAGTGCTCTGAAAACTCCGTATAATCCGTCTTATAATCATCCCACCCGATCCGCTGCTTCGGCATCCCCGTCGTCCCACCCGTTTCAAAAACATTATATGGGCGCCCCTCATAAGCCTTTGGGATGAACTTCGCCGGATCTTCCTTCCGTAACACCTCGTCATCAAAATTATCAAAGTGCAGCATATCCGCAAAACACTTCACCTTCTCACGCGGATCCCAGCCCGCATCCTTGACCCAATCGAGCCAGTAGGGACATCCCGTTTCAGGAGAAAAATGCCAATTGATCAACTCCCGGGTCTGGGCATCAACTTGGGCGCGGGCTTCTTCGACAGATAAAAGGGAGCTCATGGTTAGTGACTTAAAAAGTGTGCCACTAGAAATAGCCCAACCGTCCCGACTCGCAAGAAGGAGTTTCCCGATCTGCTCTAAAATCTCAAGCAGGTCGCTGTTCCAGCGGTCCCAGAAGTGGCATTGGCCCTCGCCCCACCTGATGTCTCCGTTTCGAGTCCACGCTCGCTTCCCCGAAACCATGGCCGGATTTCACCGCACAAACTCGAATTGAGACGCTCAATGACGTCCTGCAAAAAAAGCAAGGGCCTTCCTGTTGGGCCGTCGTGGCCTTGAGGAGTCCCTTGCAATTCGGACATTCAAACCATATCTTCATGAACCGCAACCTACTGTATTTCCAAGCCCACTCAAAGAATTTATTCAAGCTTCCTTAAGGAAACTCCCTCCAAAACCTCCCTCATAAATCCCACCGTCGGATAATGCACCGGCGCCGTCTTCATCCAAAAACTCGCCTTCCCAAAAACATCCCCCACCCAAGCCACAAAAAACCGTAAGTTGCCCTCTCTCAGCCCACTTCGAATCACCAACTTCCCGCCCCGCCCTTCGAGCCGCCTCCCCCAAAAGCACCCGCTGCTCATCCTCCTCATCCTCCTCATCCTCCTCATCCTCCTCATCCTCCTCATCCTCCTCATCCTCCTCATCCTCCCCAAAAAAGGGCAAGGCCACCCCACACTTTCCCCAACCAAACCTATCCACCGCCCCTCCCCTCCGCCAAGCTCCCCCCATGAAAATCTCACTCCTCCTTCTCACCCTCTCAGCGGCATCCTTAGCCGCCGAAAAAACCACCCCAAAACTCGTCACCGACCAAGACACCGGCATCACCCTCCAAAACGGCTTCGACGCCGAACTCCTCTACGAAATCCCTCCCTCCCAAGGCTCCTGGGTCGCCATGGCCTTCGATCCCAAAGGCCGCCTCATCGTCTCCGACCAAGACGACAAAGGCGTCTTTCGCGTCACCCTCCCTCAAAAAGAAAGCCCCATCTCGGTCCAGCCCCTCAAAGGCTTCCCCTACCTCCCCATCGACTGGGGCAAACGCAAAGTCGGCGGCGCCCTCGGCTTCCTCCACGCCTTCGACAGCCTCTACATGACCTCCATGAAAGGCATCTATCGCATCCGCGACACCGACGGAGACGACCAATACGACGACTTCCAACTCATCCAAAAACTCCGTCCCGGCTACGAACACTCCGCCCACTCCATCATCCTCTCCGAAGACAAAAAAGCCCTCTACCTTGTCGTCGGAAACCACACCCCCGTCCCCAAAGAAATCCCCACCCTCCAGCCCCCCGTCTGGCAGCAAGACTCCCTCCTCCCCGCCATGCCAGATCCCATGGGCCACGCCGTCTCCATCAAACCACCCGCCGGCTGGATCGCCCGCATCTCACCCGATGGCACCGACTGGACCATGATCTCCTCCGGCTTCCGCAACCCCGTCGACCTCGCCCTCAACCCTGAAGGCGAACTCTTCACCTTCGACTCCGACCTTGAATTCGACGTCGGCAGCCCTTGGTATCGCCCCACCCGCGTCAACCACGTCACCAGCGCCAGCGAATTCGGCTGGCGCCACGGCTCCGCCAAATGGAAGGAATACTTCGCCGATAGCAATGGCGCCGTCGTCAACGTCGGCCCCGGCTCCCCCACCGGCATCAGCTTCGGCCACCACTCCAATTTCCCCGCCGACTACCAAGACAAACTCTTCGTCTGCGACTGGACCTTCGGAACCATCTACACCCTCGAATTAGAAGAAGACGGATCCAGCTACACCGGCACCAAACGCGAATTCCTCCACGGAAATCCCCTCAACGTCTCCGCCATGAGATTCGGCCCCGACGGCCACATGTACTTCCTCACTGGCGGCCGCAACACCACCTCCAAGCTCTACCGCATCCGCCACACCGGCCCAAAAACCCCCAACCCCAAACCCCGAACCCTCACCAAAAATCAAGCCCTCCGCGACCTCCGCCACAGCATCGAAAAATACCACCTCCCCAACGCAGATCGCACCGAAGCCATCACCAAATCCTGGCCCCACCTTTCCCACCCCGATCGCAACATCCGCTACGCCGCCCGCCTCGCCATCGAAAACCAAGACCTTACCCTCTGGCAGGAAAAAGCCCTCGCCGAAACCACCCCCCGCGCCCTCATCCACGCCACCATCGCCCTCACCCGCCACGGCGAGAAATCCCTCTCCAGCCGCCTTCTCAAAAAACTCAACCAACTGGACTTCAAATCCCTCGAAGCCCATGACCAACTCGCCCTCCTCCGAGCCTACTCCCTCTGCTTCATCCGCCTCAACAAACCCACCCCCGACGAAATTAAAACCGTCATCGCAAACCTCGATCCCTCCTACCCCGCCAAAAACGAAAACCTAAACACCGAACTCTCCCGCGTCCTCAGCTACCTCGACTCCCCCACCGTCGTTAAAAAAACCATCGCCCTCATGCAGGCCACCCAGGCCAAAACCGTCGCCTTCGACAAGGAAATGCTCGACCGCCACGAATACGGAAAAGACATCCTCCTCATGATGGCCAACACCCCCAACAGCCAAAACATTCACTACGCCTATTCCCTCCGCCAAGTCCAAAACGGCTGGACCCTCGAAGACCGCAAATTCTACTTCGGCTGGCTCAACCACACCCTCGAAAAAAGCGGCGGCAAAAGCTTCGCCGGCTACATCCGCGCCATCCGCCAAGACGCCATCACCCACCTCCCCAAAGAAGAAGCCGCCTCCATCTCCTGGCTCCTTGGCGAAATCGCCACCATCGACCTTAGTAAACTCCCCACCCCAAAAGGCCCCGCCGTCGCCTGGACCATCGACTCCGCCACAAAACTCTTCAAAGACCCCCTCGCCGGACGCAACTTCGAAAACGGCAAAAAAATGTTCTCTGCCGGTCGCTGTGTCGCCTGCCACCGCTTCGAAGGCTCCGGCGGCTACTCCGGCCCCGACCTCGGCTCCGTCGGCAACCGTTACGCCATCAAAGACATCCTCGTTGCCATCATCGAGCCCAGCCAATCCATCTCCGAACAATACCAAGCCAGCACCGTCACCCTCAAAGACGGTGGCACCGCCTACGGCCGCATCATCTACAAAAACGACAAAGAAATCGCGGTCGCCCCAAACCCCTACAACCTCGCCGACATCGTCAAAACCCCTATCGGCAAAGTTGAGAAAATCGCATGGTCCCAAACCTCCATGATGCCGCCAGGCACCATCTTCCCCATGAACCAAGACGAACTCAAAGACCTCGTCGCCTACCTCATCTCCAGCGGAAACCCAAAACACAAAGCCTTCCAAAAGAAGTAGCTTCAACCACCCCCTTGTGAAAACCGGCCTCGTCATCTCCGACCTCCACCTCTTCTCCGAAAGATCCCGAGGAGATGACTTGGTCCAAAACCTCCACCCCAAACTCCAAAAGTCCCAACTCCTCGTCCTAAACGGCGACACCTTCGACTTCCGCTGGTCCACCCTCCCCGACGAACCCACCACCCTCCAAGCCGCCACAACCTGGCTCACCAAACTCCTCTCAAACCACCCCCACCTCGAGGTCCACTACGTCCTCGGAAACCACGATTGCCTCACCTCCTTCCGAGCCATCCTCGAAAAATTCTCCACCCAAAACCCCCACTTCCATCTCCACGAGTTCCACTGCCGCCTCGGCACAAACCTCTTCCTCCACGGCGACTGCACCAACCGCGGCATGACCCCTGAAAAACTCCTCCGCTACCGCCAATCCTGGAGCACCGACTCCCCAAAAGGCCCCCTCTCCAAAAAACTCTACCGCCTCGTAGACGCCTCCGGCCTCGGCCTCCTCTTCCACAAACTCTACTTCAAAAGAGACTCCACCATCACCCGCCTCCAAAGCCACCTCACCGCAACCTCAACAATAGAGGGCATCACCACCTGCCACTTCGGCCACACCCACCTCCCGTTCGCGAACCACCTCAAAAACGGAATCGCCTACCACAACACCGGCTCCGGAATCCGCGGCATGGGCTTCCTCCCCCAAACCTTCCAAGCCTCAAATTAAAAGAGTGGATGGCATGCCCCACCGGGACATTCCTGTCCGCTGCAGAACCTAAGCCCCCCAAGCAAGCCTCTGCTTTCTCTGCTAACTCTGTGGTAAAATCCCGCAAGGAAAGGCTCTCTCCAGAGTACCCTCCCGGCCCCCACCCCACCTAGCCAGATCTTCCCTCAACCAAGCTTCTGCTTTTTCTGTGGTCAACCCCTCAACCAAGTCTCGTGTTCTTCGCGCATTTCGCGATTCAAAAAACCTCCCCCCCCAAGCCCCCGCAACCCCCCCACCAAAACCCCCCACCCCATCTCCCGCGACTTCCCCTTCTCATTCGTCTGCCAAATCCTCCCGCTATCCAAATCCAACCCACTCAACCACCCGCCCCCATAAGCACACGTATCCAAACAAATCGCATACCCTAGATTCGTCGGTAAATCCCCCTGAATCGAATGCCCACAAACCACCGTCTTCCCTGACTCATGCCGCTCCTGAAGATGAAATCGCTGGTAGTAATATGTCTCCCAACCCTGCTCCCCCACCGGCACATTCGCCTCAACCCCCGCATGCACTAAAATATGCTCTTCAAGCTCATGATAAAGAGCGGCATTCCGCATAAACTCCCAATGCTCCTCCGGCACATCCTCAAACCCACCCCCATAAGACTCCAAAGTCTCCTGCCCCCCACAAAGCCCGCTCAAAAACCGCTCCCGATCCTGCCGCGAATCCAAAGCCCGGATCATCTGAATCTCATGATTCCCCATCAAATGCACATAATGATGCGTCTCCTTCAACCGCAGCAAGCTCTCAATCACCCCCTTCGAATCCGGCCCCCGATCGACATAATCACCCAAGGTCACCACCAAATCCTCCGCCGTCGGCGACACCACCTCCAACATCGTCTCCAACGACCTCAAACACCCATGAATATCTCCAATCACTAATCTCATTTCACCAACTCCTCTCTCAATTTCTTCGTCATTCCGTTCACAACCAACCCATAAGAGTGCTCCATCAATTCCACAACTAACTTCTCCCCTAACGACCCCTCCAGCACCAACGTATTCCAATGCTTCTTGTTCATATGATACCCCGGAATAATTGCCTCATACTCATCCCAACACACGCAGGAACAATAGTCGAAAGTTGCACTTTTGATACTCCCAACCAAGCCCCCCAACCTTTTCGTTCATTTCGTCAATTTCGTGGTTGGCCCCCTCCCCAACCAAAGCCCCACTTCAAAGTTGCCAATCCCCCTCCCCCCGCCACTCTCCCCCTATGAAACCTTCCGCCATCCTCTTCGACTTCGACGGAGTCATCCTTGACACCGAATGGTCCATCTACGAATCCATGCGCGATGTCTTCCTCGAAAACGGCCACGACCTCCCCCTCTCCGAATACGTCCAATGCATCGGCTCCGACTTCAACACCTGGTCACCCGAAACCCACCTCGAAGAACTCACCGGAAAAACCTTCGACTGGAAAACCATCGGAATCGCACGCAACACCTGGATCCGCGAGGAAATCGCCAAGCTCGACGCCATGCCCGGCGTCCGAGAAACCCTCGAACATTGCCGCGAAAAGAACATCCCCTGCGCCGTCGTCTCCAGCTCCTCCCACGATTGGGTCGACCCCTGGCTCGAGAAACTCGGCCTCGTCTCTTACTTCCAAGAAGTCGTCGGCCGCGGAGATGCCCCAAAAATCAAGCCCGCCCCCGACCTCTACCTCGAAGCCGTCCGCCGCATGAACCTCCCTGCCGGGGAATGCCTCGTCATCGAGGACTCCCTCAACGGCCTCAAGTCGGCCCATGAAGCCGGCTGCCCCGTCGCCGCGATCCCCAACCGGATCACCTCCTGCATCGACTTCTCCGCCGCCGAACATCAATATCCCTCCCTCCTCGAATTCCTCCAAGACCTCTAATGCGCCTCCTCCTGCTCACCCTCAGCCTCCTTACCTCCTGCCAGGAAGACACCACCACCTCATCCAGGGAACAAACAGCCCCCATCCGCATCGAGACCCAACGCCCCCTCATGGGCACCCTCTTCAAAATCATCTCTTACGCCAGCGAACCAAAAGAAGGCTACGCCGCCATGGAAAACGCCCTCGATCTCGCCGAAGCCTTTGGCGACCGTGCCACCGACTACGACCCCAACTCCGAGCTCAACCAACTCACCAAATCCCCCCTCAACACCCCCATCAAAGTCAGTGACCACCTCTTTCAAGTCCTCCTTCTCGGCCAAAAACTAGCACTCCAAACCGAAGGCATCTTCGACCCCACCTACGGCCCTCTCACCCACCTCTGGCGCGAAACCCGCCGCAGCAAACGTGTCCCCTCCCCCCAAGAAATCGCCGCCGCCAAAGAGCGCTGTGGTATCAAAAACCTCACCTTCGACGAAAAAAACCAAACCATCACCATCCTCCGCGACGACCTCCAACTCGACCTCGGCGGCATCGCCAAAGGATTCGCCGCCGACCTCATCTTCGATCACCTCAAAAAACAAGGCTTCCCCCAGACCCTCGTCGCCGCCGCCGGCGACCTCCGCCTCGGCCCCCCCGCCC
>JBLHUR010000006.1:0-66225 GCA_047629805.1 Akkermansiaceae bacterium
TATCGACCTTATGAGTCGTCTGATCCCGCGCCTTCGATCCCGGCACCCCCTCGATCATCATGTCCCGACTAAACTCGCTCGCCACAATCACCAGCGTCCGCTCCAGCATCCCCCGCTCTTCCAGATCACGAATCAACTGCGCCATCGGTTGATCAATCTCCTTCTTCAAATTCTTCACCGTCTGGTGCCCCTTCTCATGAGTATCCCAGTGCTTGAAAGGCTGATATTCAGTCGTCACTTCAATAAATCGCGCGCCCGATTCCGCCAACCTTCGCGCCAAAAGACACCCTTGTCCGAAACGACCCTTCCCATAAGGCGCAGCTGACTTCTCTGGCTCCTTCGTCAGATCAAAGGCCACCGATTCCTTCGAACTCAACAAGCGATGCGCCTTATCCATCGAACGCAACATCGACTCCTGCTGAAACTCGCTTCCGCTCTTCCCAACCTGCCCCTCCTTCACCAACTTCTGATAGAATTTATAGCGGTTCGCAAATCTCCCCGGCGTCATCCCCTCCGGCGGCTGCACCGCCCCGATCGCCTGATCCGGATACGGCAGTAAAAACGGCCCATATTCACTCCCGAAAAATCCGCCCGTGTGGAAAGCCTTCAGCTCCTCCTTCTCCCCCACCCCTTCAAGCCGCTGACCGATATCAATGAACCCCGGCATCGCCTCATTCCGCTGCCCTAAAACCTTCGCCATCCACGCCCCGATATGCGGAGCCGCCACTGTCTGCGGCGGGACATACCCCGTGTGCCAATGATACTGGTGACGCGAGTGCAGGATGTGCCCCAAATCCGGCTGCACCGCCGAACGAATAATCGTCCCGCGATCCATCACCTTCGCCAACTCCTCAAATCCCTCCGTAAAATCAATCCCGCTCACCGCTGTCGGAATCGCCGGAAAAGTGCTCCCCACATCCGCGACCGAAAGCCCCTTTTTAAACGGCTCATAGTGCTTCGGATCAAAGGTATCCGGAGCCGCCATTCCCCCCGCCATCCAAATTAGAATACAGCAATCGGCCTTCGCCTCAGGATGCTCTCCTTCCTCTTCGCCCAGTAATCTCGGCGCACCCATTGCCAGCGTCGCAGCCGAAGCCGCGCCTAGCTTTTTGAGAAAGTCCCGACGGTTTTCAAAGTTCAGTGGTATCGACATCAGATTTATTTTTCTACTCAGTTGTTAAATTGAAATTCCGGCAACATCAGCACCGTCCATAAAAAATCAGCAACCCGCTCCGGCGTCGGAGCATCCCCCAAAACCTCCTTCGCCACCGCCTCCTCCAAATCACTCGGAATCCTCGACAAAGCATCAAGATAAAGATCCCGCACCATATTCTCTTTTTTCGATGCCAACTTCGCCGCCCCCCGATTTAAATACCCCACAAATTCCGCCCCATTATTCAACTCCAAGGCCTGTAAAGTCGTCAAATCCGCCGGCCGCGTCGTCACCACCTGCTCCCGATTCGGACGCCCCAGCGCTCGCATCAGCAGCGTCGATTTCACCAACGAGGCCCGCACCTTCCGCGCCATCCCCGAATCCCCCTCAGCTAAAAACCCCGCAATCTGCCCATTTACCCGTTCCCCCCAACCATTCGAGGCATGCTCCCGCGCCGGCTTTCCATCAACCAACCACTCCTTATCCGCAGTGACCACAACCACTTCACCCTCCGCATTCACCAACTGCAAATACACATAGAGCGCTGCGGCATTGGGACTGCTTCCCAAATTCTTAGCCTCCACCCGAATCGTATTACGCCCCGCCCGCAGTGCTCCCGAAACATCATAACTCTCCACCGTCTCCCAGTCAGAATCTCGCCCAATCTCCTTCCCGTTCACCTTCAAAATGTACGCATTGTCACACGTAATAATCATCTCGCCTTTCGCCCCCCCAGGAAGCTTCAGGTCCTTCGTGAACACCACCTCTTCCCCCGCCGGACGCCCATCCGTCGCTGACCAAATCCACTTCCCCGGCACCATGACATTCGCCTGTGATTCGCCTCGCGAAATCTTCGCCTCAATCTTCCCCGGAGCCGTCCCCGTAATCCCCCACACCGCATCGATAAACTGCTCCGCCGTCATCCGCTTCGCCACCGGACCTTCAAAAACAAAATCATCCTGCTTCTCAGACCGCGCCACCGTCGCACTCTGATAAACCCGTGATCCCACCATAAAAGCCAGCGTCCGTTTCAAATCGTAACCATTCTCCGCCAAGTCCCACGCCAGGTAATCCAACATGTCCTCACTCCATGGCCGATTCCCCATCATGTCCACCGGTTCCACCAACCCACGCCCCATCAAGCGAGCCCAGAGCCGATTCACAATCGTTCGCGCCAAACGACCATTCCCCTTCGCCGTCGATAGCTCCGCCGCCCTCGCCAGCCTCCCGCTCTTCGACGCCGTTTTATCAATCTCACCCAGCTCATCGAAAAGAAATTTCGCCTCCATCTTCTTCCCCGTCGCCTTGTCGCAGCGATACATCTCCAGCGGCTTTCCGGCAATAATCGCCGCCATCCCATAAGCATCCTCCAGCTTCCAGTCATCGATAAAGCTATCGTGGCACGAGGCACACTTCATGTTCTCCCCAAAGAAAATCTGCGAGACGTTCTGCGCAAACTGAATCTCCGGCACCTGCGAGGCATTCACCTCACCCCGCCACTTGATCCCCTTGATAAACCCCTCCGACTCCGCCGTCGGATTCATCAATTCCCGCACAAACTGGTCGTAAGCCTTATTCGTCTTCAACGAGTCATAAAGCCAGCCCGTGATCTGCTTCCGTCCACCATCAATAAAACCCGTCCCGGCATAATCATTCCTTAAAAGATCATTCCAAAACGTCATCCAATGATCCGCATAGTCCAAATCTCTCGCCAACAATCCTCTCATCTTCTCCTCTCGCTTCTTTTCAGATTCCGATGCCAAAAACGCCTTCAATTCCCCCGCCGTCGGGAGTAACCCAATCAAGTCCAAAGACACTCGACGCAAAAATCGCGCATCCGAAATCTCCTCAGGCGGCTGCACCTTGTTCTTCTCAAAGTAGGCCTGAGCAATCCGATCAATCGGATTCCCTCCCTCAAATTCCGCCCCCGGCAACTCCACCTTCCGATGAGCCAAAGGCGCCTTCCACTTCTTCTCTTTAAAAGTAAACCCCGCCTCCCAAGCCAGCCCTCCATTCACCCACTTCGTCAAAACCGCGATCTGCCCCGCCGACAAAGGATCCGCATCATGCGGCATCCGCTCGTCCTCATCTTCCGAAGTCAGCACCTCGATGAAAAAACTCTCACCCGCCTTCCCCACCTCCACCGTATCAGAATCTAACAAGGCCTCCCGCGTATCCAACGAAAGCCCGCCCTTGTATTTCCCATTACTATGACACTTCACACAATTTTCCTTCAAAATCGGCAACACCTCGTGCGCAAAGTCAACCTCACCTGCGGCCAAGCCCACCAAAAGCAAGGATAACCCTGACATCAGTTCTTTCACCCGAAAATTCATAAGCCCTTCTACGCGTATTTCCAGCCACTACTCTCAAAAACTTCTCCATCCTCGTCGCCACCTTTCATACCCCAAAAAGGGGAAGCTCGCACAAAAAACCTCTCTTGCAGAAACACCCTGATTCTTCAACTTCCCGCGCGGTCTGTGTCGATGCTCTCAAAATCCTTTGTTCTAAAAAGATTTCCTTCGCTTCTTTTCCCTTTGTCGAAATATTCCTTTCCGATCCATCAGACAACTAACCCACGACAGGAAGCCCTTTCGTGGATACTTTAAAATCGTAAATCTCTTCCCCTCTCCCATGAATTTCAAAAGATCACTCTGGTTCGCCCTCGCCGCGGCCCTCTCTGCTTCCCAACTGGCCTCCGCCGCCACTCTGACTGAAGGAGCGACTGTTCAGGTCTCATCAAACAACGCAAACTTCGACATCTCCGTCTTTCCCGGTGCCGCGGAATATAACGACCGCGGACTTGGAGGGAACGAGCCAGGCTCCCCGACTTTCACCAATTCATTCGGTGACGGCACGGTTTTGGACTACAATTTCTTCCACAGCCCCGCTGAGACGATCGCAAGCTACGCCAAAAGCGCAGCCGGACTGATCAGTGATGCCACCTGCCCTCCCGGAAACATTGGTGGGACCGGAGAAAATTGGTCCAACGTCTGGATCTCAACCAACCCAGCAGGTTTCACCACCACTAAGAACTTTAGCAACGGCGCTGTCCCTAACACCTTCGCAAGAGCGGCCAACATCACCGGAACAGTCGATATTTCCGGGCTTACCTCCGGACAGCTGTATTTCCCTCACGGCACCTACGTCAACAGTTGGACACTCACGGCAACCATGACGGGACCGGGCCAGCCGAATCTCACGGCCAATGCCAGTGAAGGGAACGGATCGAGCGTGAACAAAGGCTGGATTACTGATTTCACCTTCACCGATGCCGCTAATTACGAAGAGATCACGTATACTTACGTCAATACCGACGCCGATGGCTCACGTGCCCGTTTCATGGGAGTCATTCTCGTTGGTGCCGCTGCGCCCGCCACGCCACCCACCGTTGCCAATCTCCCGGCCACCAACCTCACCCCCTCATCAGCCACCCTGCGGGGTGAGGTTACCGATACCGGAGGGGCCACCCCCGCCATTACCATCTATTGGGGCGACACTGATGCCGGAACGACAGCCGGAAATTGGGACAACTCGGTAACCCTCGGTTCCCAGGCTGGCCCATTTTCAAGCAACTTGAGTGGTCTATCACCCTCAACAACCTACTACTTTCGTTCGTTTGCGAGCAATGGAGCAGGTGACGACTGGGCCAACTCCACCTCTTCATTCGTCACCGAAGCCCCTCCCAATCCACCCACGGTGGTCAATACCGCCGCTACCGGTGTCGGATTCGTCGAAGCCGACCTGAACGGATCGGTGACCACCACCGGAGGTGAAGCTCCAAACGTCATCATCTACTACGGAGACAATGATGGCGGCACCACTCCGGGGAACTGGGATGATGCGGTCAACATCGGAGCGCAATCCGGAGCCTTCACCACCGATCTTTTCGGTCTCAACCACGATACGACCTACTTCTTCCGCGCCTTTGCCCAAAATTCGGGAGGACAATCCTGGGCCTCTTCCAGCGCCAGCTTTACCACGAACGCCTTTTCCCTCCCAGCAGTCGCCACCTCCCCCGCAACCAACGTGACCGGCACTGCCGCGGAAATTGGAGGCGAAGTCACTTCCACCGGAGGAGCGCCCCCGAACGTCACCCTTTTCTGGGGAGACAACGATGGAGGAACCAATGCCCTCAATTGGGACAACCAGATCGACCTTGGTGCACAAAGCGCCAACTTCACTTCCGTTCTGACCGGGCTAAGTTCATTAACCACTTACTACTTTAGGGCCTTCGCCGATAACGATGCCGGTTTCGTGTGGGCCGATTCCACCGAAAGCTTCGTCACGCTCGAAGTCAGCGAACTCCTGATCAACGAATTCATGGCCTCCAATGACGGAGGAACATCCAACAATTCAAATAACTGGTATCCCATCTCCAACCAAATCGTCGGCACCAGTGATGATTGGATCGAGATTCTCAATACCGGAGCAACAAGCCTCGATCTTGGAGGATGGCATCTCACCGATGATCCCACCGCCCCCGCCAAGTGGACCTTCCCATCCCCCACCAATCTTCCGTCCGGAGGCTTCTTGATTGTCTACGCCACCGGAACCGGCATCCCCGATGCTAACGGGAACCTCCACGCCAACTTCAAGCTCTCATCCGGAGGGGAGAACCTCGCCTTGGTTCGCCCCCTTGGCACGATCGCCAGCGAGTTTTCCGCCGGAGGAAGTAATTATCCATCGCAGGACAAAGATATTTCATTCGGACTTCACCCCATTACCGGAGCTCCTGTTTACTTCTCGTCTCCCACTCCCGGATCCGCGAATGGCTCGAACGGAATCGCCAGAGTTGGTGACACCAGTTTCGCTCCCGATCGCGGCTACTACCAGCAAGCAATTGACGTGACCATCACCAGCATTACTCCTGATGCCGCAATCTACTTCACCACCGATGGCACCAGACCGGTTGACGCCAACGGCAACCCCACTGCGGGCGCTACACTCTACTCCTCCCCCATCGCCATCACGCAAACCACGGCGCTCAGAGCCGCCGCAACCAAGACGGGATTTGCCCCAACCAATATCGACTGCCAGACCTACATCCTGATGAATCTCGACAATGCCAACCCTGATGGCACGGATGCCGCCGGACTCAACACCTCTTTTATCCAGCAATCCCAGCCCGCTGGCTGGGGTAACCTTTCCTCGGGCGACTACAACATGGACACCCGGGTCTCCAAGTCGACCGCCACCGCCACCAACCATGCCGAATCGACCGCCCAAACCATGCTAAAAGGATTGCGCGATATTCCCACCATTTCCATCGCCATGAACCGGAGTGACTTCAGTGGAGGCAGTGGTATCTACACGAACTCGGGGAATGGATCCCTCGAATATGAATGCTCGGCAGAGTATATCCCCGCCATCGTGGACACCCGTAAAGACTGGCAAATCAACTGCGGAATCAAGGTCCAAGGTGGTGCCAGCCGTAACCCCAGCGCCAGCCCTAAACATTCCATGAACTTCCGCTTCCGCAACGAGTATGGAGCAGGACGACTGCGCGAAAAACTCTTCCCCGAGTCCCAGGTTGAGGAATTTAACTCCCTCACCTTACGCGCCGGCTACAACAACTCCTGGATCCATCGGGACAGCGGTCAGCGGGGACGTGGTTCCATGATTCGTGATCAGTGGATGCGCGAGTCGATGCTCGATATGGGGAACCCTGCCGCAGGCCACGGTTTCATGGTCCACGTCTTTGTGAATGGTCTCTACTGGGGCGTCCATAATCTCTGCGAACGACCGGAAGCTTCTCATTACGCAGCCTACAATGGCGGCGATGACAATCTCCTCGACGCCCGGAACGGGGCCTCGACCGTCGACGGAACCACGACGGCCTGGAATGCCATCCCCGGAGTCGTCAGCGGCGGCGACTGGACAAAGATCCAAGAGGTCATCGATATTAATCAATACATCGACTATCAAATCATCAACCGCTATGGCGGGAATGCCGACCTCAAATCAGGCGGAAACTGGCGGGCGGCCGGCGGAGGCCCCTTCCCCGGCGGACAGCCCGAACAGATGGCTCCATGGCAGCTCTATTCCTGGGACGGCGAGCGCACTCTCGAAAGCCCCTCCTCCACCGGAACCCCCATCGACCCCATGGGCGTTCGGGGAAATCTGGAAGCGATCCCAGAATACCGGATTCGCTTTGCCGACCGTCTGCAAATGCACTTCGCAGAAGATGGGGCCCTTAGCCCCGAAGCCACCGCCGCCCGCTGGATGAAATTCGCCAACAATCTGGACCGCGCCATCATCGCGGAGTCCGCTCGCTGGGGAGACCACCGCGGCACCCTCTACACCCGCGACAGCCAGTGGCTGACCGAACAAAATCGCTTGGTTAACACCTACTTCCCAGTCCGAAGCACAAACGTTCTCAACAATTACGGTTCTCTTCTTCCCTCGACCGGAGCACCGGAATTCCTCGTCAATGGCTCTTCACAGAGCGAAGGGATCATCCCGGTAGGCGGATCCCTGCAATTGAACGCAAACTCGGGAACCATTTACTACACGACGGACGGCAACGATCCACGACTCGAAGGCGGAGGGATCAATCCCGATGCCGAATTGATCGGAGCCGGCAGCAATCAAACCTCCTTTATCGCTCTCGAAGAATCAGGTTGGCGTTACCTCGACACCGGAGTGGCACAAAGCGGCAGCGAGGTGGTTGATGGCAACGCTTCCTACAATTCCAATGATTGGAAGCATCCCTCATACAACGACGGCAGTTGGGCCTCCGGGCAAGCTCTTTTAGGCTATGGAACGATTAACGGGCGGACCATCAACACCCCCCTTAACCTCCAGTCTCCGCGCCTTCCCACAATTTACTTTAGAAAGTCATTTCAGGTGACCGATGCAAACACCTTCACCCAAATCAGCGTCAGCTTGATCCGGGATGATGGCGCCATTGTCTACTTGAACGGCAGAGAACTCGGACGCAGCAACATCTCTGGCGGGAACAAGCAATATGCCGACTTTGCCATCAATTCCACCTCCGATGAAGGAGGGCTCGTGAACCTTGGCACCTTCAGCCTTTCCGCTGGAGACCTTCTTGAGGGAACCAACCTCATCGCCGTAGAACTTCACCAGAGCAGCAGCTCAAGCAGCGATACCGGCCTTGACCTCCAACTATCCGGAATTGCCCCAAGCGGAGGAGGTGGCGGAAATACAGTCTCATTGATCGGGGGAGCTCTTGTCCGGGCCAGAGCCTTTGACAACGGAGAATGGTCCGCCCTCGCCGAGGGTGAATTCCTCATCGCTCCCATCGCCGATTCCAGCAATATCGTCGTCTCGGAAATCATGTATAACCCGTCGGGGACTTCGGAAGATTCCGAGTGGATTGAGTTGCTGAATATCTCGGCAGCCACCATCGATCTCTCCAAGCTCTCGCTGGTTGGGATCGATTACACCTTCCCTCTGGGCTTCACTCTTCCTCCCGACGCCAGAGTGGTTATTGTCAAAAATCAGGCCGCTTTCGCCGCTGCTTACGACATTACCGGAATAACCATCGCTCCCGGGGAATTCTCGACAAGTAGCCTCAGTAATTCGGGCGAACAAATTGCTCTCATCGATGCCCTCGAAATCGACGCCCAAAGATTCACCTACAACGATAAGACCCCCTGGCCAACCTCTCCCGATGGCGACGGCTACTCCATTGTTCTCATCTACCCCCAAGCAAATCCAGACCACACCGATCCATCTCATTGGCGCTCAAGCTCCGCTCCTGGAGGCACTCCCGGAGGATCGGACGCCACTAGTTTCACCGGAGACCCTAATCTCGATAACGACAACGACGGGCTTTCTTCCCTCTTGGAATACGCCTTGGGATCTCTCAATGGAGACGCCGGTAGCAGCCCTGAGTCCTACCCCACTGTTGGAATCGGAACCTTCGACAACGGCGCTGGATTGAGTGATGACTATCCCACCATCAGCTATCGCCGAAATCTCTCTGCTGATGACGTGATCTATGATGTCGAAGTCAGCCCCGATCTCGAGAGCTGGAGTAATCAGGATACGACTCTTGTCTCATCGAGCGCTAACGGAGACGGCACTGAAACTGTGACCTACCGAAGTAATGCGCCGCTCGGAAATTTAGGGCGCGAGTTCTTCCGTATCAAAGCGTCCCTCAGGCCCTAAAGACGACCGTAACGCAAGCTTCACAACCTACCCCAAAAAGGGTGGTTCAATGACCAAATCCGGAGTGCGATAAGGCTAAGAAAGCCGTTCTTTCTGTAGTAAATTTGGCGGGAGAGAATACCTCTTCCCGGAGACCTTTCCCAAAACCGTCCAAGATGCTCCTTCCTGCAAAACTAACATCCCTCTTTCCTGTGAGAGTGGGCTTGATCCTCCTCCTCTCCCTCCTCCGGACCCCAGGCTCCGAAACTTTCCAAGTCACGCCTCAAACCACCGATCTCCTCGAAAACTACTGCTTCGATTGCCACGAAGACGGCACCACCAAAGGCGACATCAGCCTCGACAACCTCCCATCTCTCGCCCTCGACGCCCGTCTTGACCTCCTTAACAAAATCCAGGAGCAACTCCACTTCGAGGAAATGCCCCCCAAGAAGAAGGACCAACCTACCGAGACCGAACGCGCCGCCCTCATCGCCTGGGCCTCCGCCGAACTCGGGAAACACAATGCCTCAAAACTCGAGGACAAACTCCGCATGCCCGACTTCGGTAATTACGTCGATCACGACAAGCTCTTCTCCGGAAAATACGCAAACCTCCCCGCCTCCACTCCCGACCGCCGCTGGCTCATCAGCGAATTCATCTTCGACGCCAAATTCAACAAACTCCTCAACCACAAACCCCATAAAACCATCGACGGCAAACGCCAAACTGTCATCGGCGACAACAACCGCCGCGTCAACCTCACTAACCCCTTCCTCCTCCCCACAAACTCCGGTGTCCGCTACTACGACACCACCACCCTCAACGGAGGCCATCTCCTAACGATGATCACCAACGCCAAAAATGCCGCCACTTACATGACGGAATCCTTGGCCAAACGCGACAAAGGCGACCTCCCTTCCTTCACCGCCCTCATGGCCACCGAGGATCACCACAATGCCACCCTTCAATCACGGAAAAACTACCTCAACACCTTTATCGAACCCATCCTCATCGAGATCTACGGCAGTCGCCACAACTCCCTCCTCCCCCGCTTCCAACCTCTCGTCATCAAAGCCGCTACCGAGAGCGAAACCAAAAAAGCCCCCTTCCACGCCGCCAACCCCGGTCGCGACGAACTCGTCATCGTATTCCGCTCCATGCGCCGCCACCAAAAACCCGGCATGAGCGACCAAAAGCTCATCAACCTCTGCGAACGCGAGTGGTTCAACTTTGGCCATAACTCACGAAAGGTCCAGGCCCGCGTCACCTTCCTCCGAGGATACATGGAAGAATGGCGCGCCCAAATCACCCAGCATCGCTACGACGAAAAACACAAACCCCACCTCTACAAACCACGCGACGAAGCCGAGATGAAAATCATCTCCGACACCATCCGCAAGCACCGCATAAAAGGCGACCGCTACCAAACCATCATCGACCACTGCCTCGCCGAATGGGAAAAGCAATTCAAACAAGAACGCCTCCAATCCGGCTCCGCAAATGACGAACTCATCACCACCCTCGTCACCGAGCTCTTCCAAAAAATCCACGACCGCCAACCCTCCCCAGACGAAGCCCATAAATACACGTCCCTCACCAATTCCTACCTCGAAAACCTGGGCAACCTCAAGGCCGTCCAAAAACTCATCCAAACCCTCATCCTCCGCTCCGAATTCGTCTATCGCAGCGAATTCGGCACCGGCGAAGCAGACACACACGGCCGCCGTCTACTCAGTCCGCGCGATGCCAGCTACGCTCTCTCCTACGCCCTCACCGACAACTCACCCGATCCCGAACTCGCCGCCGCTGCCGCCAATGGCAAACTCACCACCCGAGCGGACTACCAGCGCGAAGTCATCCGCCTCCTCAAAAAACGCGACCAATTCTACCTCATCGATGAAGGCGTGGAGCGCCTCCAGCACGCCGCCAGCATCACTGACCTCCCCATCCGCACCCTCCGCTTCTTCCGCGAGTTCTTCGGCTACCAAAACATGCTCCCCATCTTCAAAGACCGCAAACGCTTCGGCGGCGACTACGATGGCGCAAAAGGCCGCCTCGTCACCGAAGCCGACCGCCTTATCGAGCACTTCTTGAAGAAGGATACCAACGTCATCGAGGAACTCCTCACCACCGATAAATTCTACGTCTACCACTCCGGGGATAACGAGGCCATGACCGCCTCCTCGGAGCGCATTCGCCGCATCCACGATTACTTCAAAGACCTCGACTGGCAGAACTTCGAGGTCGAAGACCTCGTCAAACACAAAGCCTTCCTCGCCGAAGTCCAAATGCGCGGCATCAACGTCGACGAACTCAGCTCCGAAAAGAAGGGCCGCCGCAATCCCATCCGCGAATTCAAAACAGCCCTCACCAGCTTCGCCCTCCGCTTCGACAAAGGCGAAACCGCAGCCGCCCCCTTCGTCTCCTTTCCCGCCCACGGAAAATACAACGCCGACACCCGCACCGGCCTCCAACTCCGCAGCCCCGAGGTCGCCAAGTTCTACAACATCATGCTGGATCAGTGGAACTACCCCACTGTCCAACCTGCCAAAGTCGAGCACCGCAAAGGCATGCTCACCCACCCCGCCTGGCTCATCGCCCACGCCCAAAACACCGAGACCGACCCCGTCATCCGCGGCAAGTGGGTCCGCGAAAAACTCCTCGCCGGCACCATCCCCGAAATCCCCATCACCGTGGAAGCTGTCATTCCAGAAGACCACCACATGACCCTCCGTAATCGCCTCGCCGGCGTTACCGAAAAGAAATACTGCTGGCGCTGCCACGAACGCATGAACCCTCTCGGCTACGCCTTCGAAATGTTCGATGACTTCGGCCGCTTCCGCACCCAAGAGTCTCTCGAACACCCCGACAACCTCCTCAAAAAAGGCCCCGACAAAGCAGCCAATCACGTCGATCTCCGCGACACCTACAAAACTCTCCCCGTCGATTCCAAGGGCTTTCTCAAAGGAACCAACGACCCCGCTCTCGATGGCGAAATCACAAACGCCCTCGACCTCGCCGACCGCCTCGGCAAGTCCACCCGCGTCCGCCAATCCATCATCCGCCACGCCTTTCGCTACTTCATGGGCCGTAATGAATTCCTCTCCGATTCCAAAACCCTCATCGACGCCGACGCCGCTTACATTAAAAGTGGCGGCAGCTTCAACGCCGTCATCCTCTCCCTCCTCACCTCCGATTCCTTCCTCTACCGCAAGCCCCAATAAACGCTCATGACCACTCGACGAAACTTCCTCAGAAACTCCGCCCTCGGAGCCAGCGCCCTCGTCCTCCCCCCATCCTTCGGAGCACCCCTGGCCGGTTCTCCACCTAAGCGCTTCATCTTCATCCGCAAGTCCAACGGCATCCGTCCCAATGAAGTCGCCCTCCCCTCCTTCACGACCGAGCAAAAAGCCCTCGACGCCAAAAGACAAGCACTCGAGATCGACCTCGACAGCCACGAACTCCCCACCTGGATGCAGCCTCTTGCGAGCCACAAATCCAACCTCGCCATCCTCCAAGGCCTCTCCTGCAAGATGAGCGAAAACGGCCACTGGTCCTACTCCTCCGTCATGGGTGCCTACAAATCGGGCCGCAATTCCCTCAGCGGAATCAAGCGCGCCACCATCGACTTCGAACTCGCCAAGCTTACCCCTTCCCCCTTCGGCCATGTCGAACTCTCCCTCACCGGAAACTATAGTACCTTTCGTACTGGCATCGTCTCCGGCTACTCCGCCCCCGCCCCCCACCAGCGCAACTACTGCTACGCCGACCCGCAAACTGCTTACAACGAACTCTTTAAATCCGTCAACAACCCAGATGCCGTCGACTCCGACAACTCCATGCTCGAGTTCCTCGAAGGTGAGGAATCCTTCAAAGCCGACGTCCTCCAAGGCTACGAAAAACTCAAACTCAGCAACCACATCAACTCCATCGAGTCCATCCGCGCCCGCAACAAGAAGCTCGAAAAAATGTCCGGCTCCATCGCCAAACACCTCCCCCAACTCGCCCCTATCCACGCCAAAGGCGGACTCAATGCCAGCACCCCCGAGAAGCAAAAGGCCATGACCGACATCCTCGTCGCCGCCCTCGTCACCGGCCTCACCAACGTCGTCACCTACACCATCGACGAACTTTCCACCCCCATCAAAGGCATGCCTGGAAATGAAGGCGATCACATTTCCATCCACGAACTCGGCCACAACGGCGGCTACAGCGGCATCTCCGCCGACAAGATCCGCGAAAAAATCCGCCTCGGTCATATGGAACAAGTCGCCGCCATCGTCGAAAAACTCAAAGCCACCCCCGAGGGCAAAGGAACCATGTTCGACAACACCGTCCTCATGTATTTCCCCGAAAACGGCGAAGGCCACCACAGCCACGGAACCGAAGCCCCCTTCATCGTCCTCACCGGCGACCAATCAAACCTCGACATGGCAGGCCGCTACATCCGCCTCCCCTACCACGCCACCGAAGGCCACAAAACCATCGGCAACTGGTACACCACCCTCCTCAACGCCCACGGCAACCCAGTCGAACACTACGGCGACTTCGATCTCGAAACCGCCCGCAAAAAAATCAACCAAACCGGAGCTATCAAACAGCTCATGCGCTCCTAGGCCGCATCACGGCCCAATATGGTGAATCTGGAATCTTCTTTGGATTCACACTCTGAGGTGCTTCAGTTCCTCAACACTCCTCGAGAAATATATCCGACCTCGGCCCTTGATCTCTTCGATCACCGAGAAATCATCGCTATGGTGCTTATAGAGCCACGACAAGGCGGCGAGAAACCGACCTACAGCACCTTTCGAAAATTGAAACTCCGTTGAATCCAAGAACCCTTGAAACGGTGTCTCTTGTACTACCGGCGAATTTTTTTCGGGTCCATCAATTCCAAATTCCCTACGAAGAATTAGATTGGGTGAATCCCCAAAATTACAGACTTTACCCAACAGAACTTCAGAAACATCTCCATCTACTTCGCCTACCTTCATGAGAAATAATGTTCAAACTATTTGAACAGTTCGTAAGTGTTTTTTTGAATTTTAATTAATTTACGAGGCCGTATTATTAGTGAAATCAACAACCAAACCCACCATGAAACTCCTACTCACGTTCCTCTTCCTCACCATCCTCCAATTAAACGCCTCCCCAAAACCCAACATCGTCCTCATCTACATGGACGACATGGGCTACGGTGACATCGGCTGCTTCGGCTCCACCAAAAACCGAACCCCCGCCATCGACCAAATGGCAAGCGAAGGCATGCGCTTCACCGACTTCTATGTCACCAGTGGCGTCTGCACCCCTTCCCGCGCCAGCCTCCTGACCGGTTGCTACCCGCGTCGCGTGAACCTCCACCTCGACCAAAACGACAAATGGGTCCTCTTCCCTAATGCCCGCAAAGGCCTCAATCCCAGCGAAACCACCATCGCCGAAATCCTCAAAAAACAAGGCTACGCCACGGCCTGCATTGGCAAATGGCACCTCGGCGACCAACCCGAATTTCTCCCCACCAACCAAGGCTTCGACTCCTACTTCGGCATCCCCTACTCCAACGACATGGGCCGAAAAAACATCCCACTCCCCCTCCTCCGCGACGAAAAAGTCATCGAAGCCCCCATCAAACAAGAACCCATCACCCGCCGCTACACCGAAGAAGCGGTCTCCTTCATCAAACAAAACTCCCACAAGCCCTTCTTCCTCTACCTCCCCCACACCTCGGTCCACCTCCCCCTCTTCCCCGGCAATGAATTCGCCGGCAAATCCAAAAACGGCAAATACGGCGACTGGATCGAGGAAGTCGACGCCTCAACCGGCAAAATCCTAAAAGCCCTCAAAGACCTCGGCATCGACAAAAACACCCTCGTCATCTTCACCTCCGACAACGGCTCCAACGGCAACAATGGTGGATCCAATTCCCCCCTCAAAGGCACGAAAGGCACCACCCATGAGGGCGGAATGCGCGTCCCCTGTATCATGCGCTGGCCCGAAAAAATCCCAGCCAACACCACCTGCTCCGAACTCGCCTCGACCCTCGACCTTCTCCCCACCTTCACCGCTCTCTCCGGAGGAAAACTCCCCACCGACCGCAAAATCGACGGCCACAACATCAGCGACCTCCTCTTCGTAAAACCGAATGCCAAGTCTCCTCACAAAGCATTTTTCTACTACCACACCACCCAGCTCCAAGCCGTCCGCAGCGGCAAGTGGAAACTCGTTCTTCCACAATCCGAAAAATTCACTGGCTGGAGTAGTAAAGAAAAGGACAGCCCCCTTCAACTCTTCGATGTCAGCACCGACTTGGGAGAGGAAATCAACCTCGCCGAGGCCAACCTCGAGGTTGTGCAGAAATTGATATTACTCGCCAATGAGGCCAGAGAGGACCTTGGCGACGGCAAGCAAGAGGGCAAAGGTCAGCGCCCAGCTGGATGGGTCAAAGAAGCCAAACCTCTCCTTAAGACCCGCTAAGACTTACTCGCGCCCCCATGAAAACAGTCGCTTTGATCTTGATCCTTCCGTCATGGGCGCATGCTGATGCGCCTTGGGCAAGACACACCATCGACGACAGCTCAAAAGGTGCCGACGGGGTTCGCCTTGCCGACATCAACGGAGACAGTTTACTCGATATCGCCACCGGATGGGAAGAAGGCGGGGTCGTCCGTGCCTATCTCAATCCGGGGCATCCAAAGGTAAAACAAAAATGGCCGAACGTCACAGTCGGAAGGGTTCGCTCAGCCGAAGATGCCGTTTTCGCTGATCTTGATGGAGACGGCGCAGCCGATGTCGTGAGCTCCTGTGAGGGAGGAACCAAAAGCATGTTCATTCATTGGGCCCCAAAAGATTCTTCCTCGCTTCTAGATTCAGCCAAGTGGCTGACTGAAGTGATTCCAGCAACCGCTAAAAAACAATCTTGGATGTATGCCTTGCCTATGCAAATCGACGACAGGAACGGCCCTGACCTGATCGTTGGTTCAAAAGGAAAGAACGGAAGCATCGCCTGGCTTCAAAGTCCCGAAAACGCCCGCGACCTTTCGAGTTGGAAATACCACAAACTTCAAGACGCCGGGTGGATCATGTCCTTGATCGCGATCGATATGAACAAGGATGGCCGGGACGACATCCTCGCAAGTGATCGCAAAGGCCCCCGGCGGGGCATCTACTGGCTGGAACGCCCCGAAGCATCAGAGGCTGAAGAGAGCCAAAAGTGGAAGCGCCACAACGTCGGAGGCCACGACCACGAGATCAAATTCATTTCATACGGAGATCTCGACCAAGACGGGACCAGTGACATCATCGCCATCGATAAAAAATCGATCATCTGGTTCCGAGCCCACAAGAACAGCTGGAAGAAGCACTCCATCCCCTTGCCTGACGGAGTAGGCGGAGGAAAAAGCGCCGCCGTTCTTGACGTAAATCTCGACGGGAATAACGACATCGTCTTCAGTTGCGAGGGAGCCGACGGGCCTCTTTCCGGCATGCGATGGCTTTCTTGGAAAGACTCACCCTTTGACGAAGAATGGCAGAGCCACGAGATCGCCGGTGAACCGGGTATCAAGTATGATCGCATCGTCCCGCACGACGTTGATGGCGACGGCGACCTCGACATATTCTGCTGTGAAGAACGTGATCAACTCGGAGTTTTTTGGTACGAAAACCCATTCAAAAACCCTTGAAAATCTGTGAGTTCTTCAGGCCAAATCCCCACAACCGATTTCATTTCCCCTCAGATTTTGGATCCCGGTATGGCAGTCCTTTTCTAAACAAACTCAAACGCCCCCGCATCGGGATCGCGCCCGCTTCATCCCCCCCCGCCACCGCAATTCGAATCCCCTTCTCGATCACCTGAATCGCCTGCTGGAAATCTCCCGTCGCTGCCAACGCAACTGCCAGCGTATCGAGAACCGTGGGATGCTTCCCCCCCGTCATCGCGTTCCCCTTCTCGGCCCACTTTAGCGCAAGCTCGGCATCCCTGACCTGCTCGCTCGGATTCGCCGCCAATTGCCACGCCAGATTATTGACCACCGCCAGATTCGACCCATTACCTTCCGCCGCCCATCGTAAAAACATCAATCCACGATCGGTGTCACCCGCCTCCATCAACTTTTCGCTAATCCAGATCGCCAGCAAAGGAAATTCACGATGAGGCTTCAGCAGTTCCAGATTCCGAATCGCAAACTCTGCCGCATCAACGACATCACCGTCGCCCATCAACTCAATCCCACGCGGCATCGGAGCCGGTGCCTGGGGCTTGAACAACCACTTCCCTGCAAAAGGGAGCGAAGCCGTCAAGAGTTCGTCATCACTCAGACCAAAAAGCTCGGTATCGGCAATCACCTGCTCCGCCGAAACTGTCCCTCGATAAATCGCCGTCAACCGCCCCTTCCCATCGATCAAAAAACTGGTCGGCACCGGCATCGGAATTCGACGACGGAAGGGCCAATCGTGAGCTTGTTGCAGCCGCGTATAAAACTCCTGCGTTGCCACCCCTGTCTTAAAAGACAAACCGAGCTTCTCCTTCATCTCTCGTGCCGTGGTCCTCGATGAGTCACTTCTCCCATCGAGTTCATCAACCGCCACCGCAATCACATCGAGCCCCGCCTTCTTCAGAGCCTCCTCATTGGCTTTCCATTCCACAAGTTCTTGAAGACAGGGACTGCACCAGCTTGCCCAAAGATTCATCAGAACCGGACGCCCCTTTCCAAGTAGAACATCAGTCGTCTTCCCTTCAAAATCTTCATATCGCAAAGGCGGCAAGGCAGCCCGCGTCGGCGTCAAAATTCGTTTGGCATGAGTTTCAGAAGAAACCGGAGCAGGAGACGCCTCCGCAAACTCCACCACATTCCTCACAACCACAGCCGCATTCCCCACTCCCTCTTCGAGTAAAAAATGCCCATCCGCAGACACTCCCGCGAACTCCTCAACAGCCCCCCCCGACCAACGTACCACAACCCTCTTCAACTCCGTTTCCTTCCCCAATCCAAAGTGCACCCACTTCGAAGACTGCCCCAAAAATCCATCGCCCGCCTTCAAGGTCTTAATCAAAGGAACTTCCCAGTCTGACCAAATTTCAACTCGCGCTCCAATCCCATCGCGATTCGATGTCGTCCCGCGAAGCCGCAACGACACAAAGTGATTCGACTCCTGTGTGTCGTTACGAAGAAACCGCAACTGGGGAGCCGTGCGATTTGCCACCCAAAGATCCAAATCACCATCACGATCCCAATCAATCGAAACCGGTGACCGGGCATCGTCAGAAAAATCCAAGCCACTCACCGCCGACACCGTCGCAAATTTCCCTCCCTCAACATTCAGAAACGCACAATTCCGCTCGTGACCACTCAAGGAGCCGCCATCCGAGATCAACTCATTCAGACGCTTGAGATGGCGTCGATAGCCAGACTCAGGGCTCGCCATTGTCAGAACATCTTTCTCCTCAGTCGGGATCTGCGACATGACCTGCCGCCAATAAATCGTTCACAAGTCATCGGGTTTCCTCCCCGTCACAAATCCATTGGTGACGAACAGATCTTCCCAGCCATCGTTGTTGAAATCCATGAAGATTGACCCCCAACTCCAGCGCCCCATCTCGACTCCCGCAGAGATTCCATCGTCTCGAAAGCCCCCCTGCCCATCGTTCGTGAACAAGGTGTTTCCCTGAGCCATCTGGAGGAGTGTCTTTTTCAATGACTCATCCGCAGTCGGCATAAAACGAGACTGCGTGACAACCCGATTTCCAGCCGAAGAATACATGCTCGCCTTGTAAAAATCCATCCACCCGTCGCGGTTATAGTCGCCGGCCGAAGCCGACATCCCAAAGGTTCCATTCTTGGTTCCAGACTCTTCCGTGACATGACGAAAGCGATCACCCTCATTTCGATAGAGATTATTGTGCCCGAAATCGTTCGCGACATAGAGGTCGATCAAGCCGTCATTATCGTAGTCTTCCCAGATTGCCGAAAAAGAGAAACGGGAGTTGTCCACCTCCAAACCAACCTCAGTCGTGGCATTACTGAACCTCCAGTCACCTTCATTTCTTAACAGAATATTCTCCCCTCCGTTCCTGGCATTATAGGGAGGCATAGGTATGGGAAGCTCCGCTGCCACCTCACGCCCCGCATAGTAGACACACCCGTAAACATCCAGATCCCCATCAGCATCATAGTCTGCTGCCGCCAGCGAATAGACGTTCTCCTGATCAATCCGAGCCCCGATTTCAAACCGGCCTTTTCCATCATTCTTAAACATCACGATCTGCAGAGGCATTGCCAAAACAAGATCCTGGTCCCCATCATGATCCAGATCGAGGAGAAGTGCCCCCCGGGTGTTATCTAGAAAATCCAACCCGGCCTCCTTCGAGTTCTCACGCACCGTTCCGTCAGATTGACCGAGCAGCAAGCGATTCGGCAATCCCCCGAGTTGGCAACGATAAAGATCCTCATACCCGTCTCCGTTCACATCGCCCACCGCAATGCCGTTGTGACCAAACTGCATCACCAAAAGGTAGTCGTTCAAACGTTCTTTCCACTGCCCGACACCCACCCCGAATTGGTCCTCCGCAATCTTCCTTTCATTCGCAAAAACAGAAGCAGTGCAGTCACGAAACCACGACCTAGTTCGATCACTTTTTACCTCCTCAAACTCCTCAACTACGATAGACCGAATCAGAGGAACCTCGACACCTTCACTCAATTTCCAATCAATTCTCCAAGTCGCATTTTCTTCCCATGCACTCGCCTCATCTCTGGAACTCAGCGAAACCAATTGTGTTGTCTCAAATCCTCCCTCTCGTGGAAACACACCGATAATTTTAATCTTCGAATGCCGCAGGCCTCCCTTGGGCACGCCTTCTTCCAGTTCCAAAAATCGACCACCCCACGATTCCATCGGCAGATCTCCGGGATTCGCAAGAGACGCAATCATCCGAGAAATAACCGTTCCTTCATCTTCAAAAACTTTAGCCAAATCCGCCGGACGTAGTGGTCCGCACTTCGCATCCCCCGTAAAGATCGACTTGAAGCTCTCCTTGTCTCCAAAATTTCCCTCTTCAAACTCAAACCCCAATTCCTTGAGCTGAGCACCGGCAAGCGTATTATAATGCTCGCTCTTCCACCCGTCCTTCCGCGGATCGAGACTCATCAGATCATGATCAGAGCCATTGCTAAACGCAAAATCCACCGCAGATGATTCACCCTCCACCAAGGTGTCGGTGATCTCCGACTGCGATCCCGTGGCCGTCACGCGCTCCTTCCGGTCACATGCCGGAAGACCGAAAGAAACCAAGGCACACCCCCCCATGATTCTTCCATATTTTTCTAATCGCCGCATCATCGCTCCCTTCATCTCATCTTTCGTTTATCCACGACCAAGAATGCCTATTTCATCGCGAAACGGACATAAAAAAAGACCACAGCCAGGAGCAGTGGTCTTTTTGAAATAGAAGGTATCGGTCCGACGCTCGTCTAGCGACGACGGCGAAGAAGGCCAAGACCACCCAAAAGCATCAGAGCCATCGAGGAAGGTTCCGGGATCGCCGAGGCGTCAACCGAAACTAGGTCATAAACCACGTTTCCAGCCGTCGCACCAACTGCAAGGAAGACATTTCCTGCCGGGACAGTCGCTCCCGTGGTAAAGGTTGCGACATTTCCTTCTGCTGCCGTCAGCGAGGAGACTGCCTGGAAGGTATCAGCGGTCGTGAACACAGAAGTATCCGTAGCTCCTGGTGTTCCCTGAAGAGAAGCAGTGTTATCAGCAATACCGAACCAGCCAACAGTGTTCGCGCCACCACGACGACTCGCGAGAATGTCAACAGTGTAGGTTGTATTGGGCTGGAACACGACACCGAGGTCTTGATAAACAAATCCTCCGGTCCGGAGGCCGAGGTAGTTAAGGCCGTCACCACCCGATGAACCGATCGCACCTGACAGCTCCAAGAAGTAACTATTGTTAGCAGCGTCAACAGTCATTGGGTCAGCTGTTCCGTCAACATCGCCTTGGGATGTCCAGCTAACGGGAATACCGTCAGCCCAATCATTGCCTGTCAAAGCATTGTCTTCGAAGCTGGCGTTATTGACGTTAATTGCAGCGGCACCGGCCACGCCTGGAAGGCAAAGTGCAGCAAGCACGGTCGTTAGGATTTTTAATTTCATACTTTTAATTGGATGTGTGTTTAGACGACAGGAGACTCTCACGAAAAAAGAACTCGATTATAAAAAATCTCCTCCCAATCGCTTTGGATCCGGCCAGCTCGTAATATTCAACTTATGGAACTCAGGAGCAAGAATCTTTTTTCAAAGGTGTCGCACAAAAACAACAACTCTGATTATTTCCCTTCAAACAGGTCCACCTCCAAGGAAACCTCGACTCATTCCTTTTTTTCATGAGTAGATTCCCCCCCCATTGGAACCCTCCCCTTCGGCGCACTCCGCCCACTCTCCTTGAGCTTCTTCAATAAAGCCTGCATCTCCTTGCGTTTCGCCTCCTCCTTAAAATAAAGATTCGTCGTCTCACCCGGATCTTTCGCAAGATCATAGAGCTGGGCCGGAGCCTCCGGCTCTTGTTCCACCAAAGCATACTTCTGCAAAGGCCCCTTTTCATACCCGTTGCCGCCCGATCCTTTATGATCGAGGTATTTCCAATTCCCCTTTCTGATCTGAAACTCTCCCCGAAAACTCTGAGTGAGAAGGTGCTCTCGAATCGGCTCCTTCTTCCCCAGCATCGCCGGCCACATGTCGAAACTATCCGTCGCGGCATCGTCCGGTAACTTGTAACCCACCACCGAAGCCAAAGTGGCCATAATATCGGTCGTATTCGTCATCTGATCCGAGACCTGCCCTTTCGGAATCCGCCCCGGCCAACGGACAATGAACGGAACTCGGTGCCCCCCCTCCCAGGCATCCCGCTTCATTCCACGCCAACCTCCAGATGCGTCGTGATCGTGATCCTGCCTCATCCAATCAACGTGCACCGTCTCGGCACCATTGTCGGCATTGAAGAAGACAAGCGTCTCGTCATCAATCCCCAGCTCTTTAAGCAGGTCAAGGACCCGTCCCGTCAAAGCATCCAATTCAAAAACAAAGTCTCCCCGGGGACCGGCTTTCGTCGCCCCATTGAACTCCTCCGCCGGCAAGACCGGCGCATGAGCAATCTGGGTTGAAAAGACCGCAAAAAAAGGCTTCTCAGGAGTCTTATCCCGATGCTCCGTGATGAACTCCTTCGTCTTCTTATAGAAAAGGAGATCGGCATTCACGAATTCGTACCCCGGAGCCATCCACCCCGCGTCATTGTCCCAACGCCACTTCCCACCCGGATTGGGACTACTCTCAGGGTCGTAACGTCGATCTGCCGGGACCGGCACCATCCCATTCTCAATGTAACAATAAAGAGGATCAGTCGTCGGACAGTTCGGTGTAACGAAGGATTCATCAAAGCCCCTCTGATTGGGACCATCGACCAGCGGAGTGCTTTTTTCATAATCAATCAGCAGCGAGTTCTTAAATCCTCCTCCCAGCTTCTTTCCATCCTTATCGAGCCAGGTCAGCCCGACATGCCACTTTCCAAAGATCCCCGTGCGGTATCCTTTTTCCTGCAACATCCCACCTAACGTCAGCGTCCCGGGTTTCAAATAACTCGGCCCTCCCGGCCCTTCAAAAGCCCCTCCGCCTCGTCCCGTCGAACGATAAATCTGCTCCCCCGAAAAGAGCCCGTAGCGGGACGGTGAACAGATCGTCGAGGGGCTATGTGCATCCGTAAAACGAATACCCTCCGCCGCCATCTGATCTAATCGTGGAGTTTGATAAGCCGCTTTCGGATTATAGCAGGATAGATCGCCAAAGCCCAAATCATCGGCATAGATGATCACAATATTTGGCAGCTTTGCACAAGCGGAACCTGCCATCACCACCATTGAAAAACAAAGTGAACGCATCATCTCTCCACCTCCCCTCGTGCCAAATCGATAAGTCGTGAAAAGATGTTTTCGCCTCCCACTCGCAGGCCGCAATGTTCAAACTCACTGGTTACCCAAGCCTTCATATTGGGAACGAAATCGACCGTCTCGCGCGAGAATTTCACATTCACAAACATGTCGTTGGCATAAACCGCACAAGCCACCGGAACCGTGTTTCGACTCAATACCTCCTTATCGTAAAGAACAGGCCAGTCATCCTTTGCTGCCAAAATCTCCGCCGCATCCTTCATCCCTTTCAGCTCGGAAATTTCATCAAACATCCAAGGAAAAACCATTTCGCCATAGAAGAGGAAGTCGTCGAAGTTATCAAATTGCGGATAAAGTTCCTTTTGCACCGCTTCGCAAGCCCAGCCAGTTGCACCGCCCTGAGCATAAATCGCTTCGTGAAGAATAGCAAAAATCGGATTAGTATCGAACCGAAGTGCCGCTTGCAGCCCCACCTTGAAAGTATGACTGACGACCTCCTTGTCCCCAGTTTTCACAAAGGCTTCTTCCAACAAAAAGTGAATCTCCTCCGCCGTGTGCGCGAAGCCAAACTTCAGCCCTAACAATTGCACCATCTGCGGGATCACCCGGTCACCATTCGAAAAGCGAACATCATTCTCCTCCAGATGCTTTGCCAACTTTGTCAGCCGCGCCTTATCCATCGGAAACTTTTCGAAATACTCCCGATTTCGCCCCTCCACGAAAGGAAAAGTCCCCTCGTAAATCTCCCTCGCCGTCCGATCCAACCCCGGCAATCCGCCGAAGACAAAGCACTCCTTCAAACCCTCGGGATGCAGACTCAAATAAGTCATCGTACACCATCCCCCGTAGCTCTGACCAATCGTCGACCAAGGCGTCTCCGGGCTCATCTTAGCCCGAACCAATTCCGCATCGCGCACGATATCATCCTGTCGAAAGTGCTTTAAATAATCCGCCTGGGCCTGCGCATCGCCTTCCAGCGCCAGCGTCTGATAATCCACCGGACTGCTCAGGCCATTCCCACGAGTATCATACATCAACACTCGAAATTCTGTCAGAGCCCGCTTCAGCCAACCCTCTTTTCGAATCGGCAAAGGGGCCCGAAAACCCGGTCCACCTTGCAGAAAAACAAGGAAAGGCTTCTCCTTGCTCTTCGGATCAAGGTCACAGACTTCACGGACAAAGACCTCGAGCTTTCGTCCCTCGGGTTCACTGTGATCGAGAGGAACCTCGAAGGTATGGTCGATCAGTTCAAGACCGGGAATTCGATAAGGTTTGGATGATTTCATTCTTTAGATTTTGTATTCACGACGTAGGGCATCTTCGCCCCGGACTCCTTGAGCCATCGGCCCAACTCCTCCCGCATTTCCTGGGCCAACTTCGGCTTGGACGGCGCGAGGTTGTTCTTCTCACCCTGATCTGCAACGACATCGTAAAGCTCGACAGAGTCGTCATCATAAAAATGGATGAGCTTGTAGTCCCCTTTCCGGATGGCCCCACCCAACCTGTTCCGGTTGTGGAAGGCATAGTTGGGATAATGGAAGAAGAGAGACTCTCGCTTGAGCGTTCCGCTCGCGGTGAGAATTGGAATCAGGCTTTCTCCGTCGAGTGGAGTTTCTTCCTTCGGTTTAAGTCCAGCCACCTCAAGCAAAGTCGGAAAAACATCCGTGCTAATCACGGGAATCTCACTCCGACTTCCCGGCTTAATCTTCCCCGGCCAACGAATCGCCCAAGGCACCCGAATCCCACCCTCATAAAGATGCCCTTTGTTCGCCCGCAGTGGACCGTTCCCAAAAAGCGATCCGTTATCCGAGGTGAAAATCACAATCGTATTCTCCGTCAGCCCAAGATCATCGAGTGACTTCAAAACCTTCCCAATCGAGCGGTCCATCCCTTCGATCATGGCCGCGTAGGGAGCATTCTCGACCGGGCGTTTCTTATATTTCTCAATGAGATCTTCCGGAGCTTCGATTGGATAATGAACCGAGTAATTCCAAAAGGTGAGAAAGAAAGGGCCCTTCTTTTGCTCCTTAATGAAATGGATGCACTCATCTGCCAACCGATCCGGCAAATACTCCCCGTCTTTTCCTTCCTTGAGAGTCGGGATCTTATAAGGTGCAAAATAAGTTGGCGGACCACCTCGGTCATACCCACCGATATTCAAATCGAATCCCTGAAACTCCGGACGTAATTTCGGTTCAAATTTCTCACCGTCCTCATCTTTCCCCTTTCGATGCGAAAGATGCCATTTCCCCACAAACCCCGTCGCATAACCCGCCTCGTCCCTCAACCGCTCCGCCAAGGTCACCTTCTCAATCGGTAAATAAGTCAGCTTCTTCGCCCCCGCCTGTTTGCGTCCTTCCGGAACCATCCCCTCCTTGTGACCCGGCGCATGATTCGTAATCGACAGCCGTGCCGGCGACATTCCCGTCAGCATCGCGGCCCGCGTCGGAGTGCAAACCGGAGCCGCCGCATACCCATGCGGAAACCACATCCCCTCCGTCACAAACTGATCCAAGTGCGGCGTATCTAAGGCTTCATTTCCCTGAAAATGAGCGTCAAACCACCCCAGATCATCCGCCATGATCAGGACAATATTCGGAGGTTCTTTTCCCGAGGCCACCAAGGATGCGCAAATAAGGGTGAGGAGTGTCGTCTTCATTTTTAAGATTTCTATGAATGGTTTAAAGTCTGTAAAAGGTCACTTCTTCTCGAGATCGAGCATCGCTTTCGCAAGAGCCTTTCCAAAGCGAACAAAGGTCTTGCCGCTCCCGAGATAGTGATACTCGGCATTCGAGGAAGACCTATCCCACGTTCGTTTTTCTTCCGCCGTGATTTCTCCGTCACCAAATCCAAACTTGGCACATTCCTCAAGATACTTCTCCTTCGTCATCTCCCCTTTCTTAAGCCGCCTCTTCCACTCTCCCGTCATTCTCCGTTTCCAGTAAATATCGCTAAGAGCCAGCTCGTAAAACGGCCCGCTGTCCACCGCGATCACCTTCCCGCGAAACTCCGGCGCGACTTTGGCATCGTATTGTTTCACCGCCGCAAACTGGGTCTTCCTGAAATCAGTTACCGGAAGCCCCTTGTCGAACCTACGACGGTCAGGGTCCGTCCCATAAACTCCCAGAATCCCAACAATAAAGGGCAACTTGGGTTTCTCAAACTCCTTTCGAACATCCGAAATAAAGTGGATCATATTCCCGGTGTATTGCTCAATGTGATGCCGGTTACACATGTCATTCCAACCCTGAAACCAAACAAACCCGGCCAGCTCAAATCCAAGCTTCTCATCATAATCAGGAACAACTTCCCGAATGCTCCCCGCATCTTTGAGTGTCGCCCTCACAAACCGAATCATCTCACGATAATAATGCCCAACCGCCCTCTCAGTCGGGACATTCCCGCCCTCTTTCTCCCTCACACTCGGCAGATAAGGCCCGGCACTCGGCGGCCGAAAATCCACCGCAAGCGACTTCCCGCCCCATGCCGTCTTAAGAATCAAAACCGGTTCTTCAAGAGCCCCATCCATCTCGATTCCAAAGCTAAATTCAGGGCCAATTCGGTCGTCATCGAATCCATACCCCACTTTCACCTTCCCGCGCAGAGTTGCATCCGCTCCGTTGCGCGTCGTCTTATAAGACACCCAGGCATTCTCGCACACAACCGGCTTTCCCTCATCATCCAAGATTTCCTTCAAAAGCGGCGCCGTTTTAGAATCATCCCCTATCGCCGCAAAAGTGCTCTGATGCGCCGACCCCTGCATGTTGGACTGCCCAGCGAGAATATAGACCTTCAAAGGCTTTCCCACCGCTTTCGCGCCACACAAAAACACCATCACAACAAGACTAACCCCGCATAAATTTTTAGGCATCGAAGGAACTCTGGCTAATCATTCCCGGAAGGCCAGAAGATCCCACCCCCCGGGCTACCCCCCTTGGGTCTAGCGACTCCCCTCACCCCAATCAAATGGTTCAACCGCCCTTTGCCTCAGCCCGTAAATCTGGTATCGTCGGGATGTGAAATCGTTTTTTCTTCTTTGCCTCCTCAGCACCCTAATCACCCTGATCACCGATCTTCATGCCGGGCCAGGTGAAGAAGGCCGTCCCGCAATGATTCCCCGGTTCGAGTCTTGGGGGGACGAGACCGATCCCTTTCGCACCGGTGGCCGCCTCAGTCTCAGCGCCCATGGCGATCTCCTTCTTTATGACCTCGATGGCTCCTCCACGAAACTAAGTACGCTTTGGAAAGAGAAACCCGTTCTCCTCGTCCACAGCTCCCTCACCTGCCCTGTCTCGCGCGACAACTGCCCGCATGTCGATCGCCTCAAGTCCGACTTCGGCGACCAAATCGAAGTCGTCGTCCTCTACACCACCGAAGCCCACCCCATCGGCAGTCCCTCCCCATATAGTGAAGGAGGAAAACTCGAATGGCTCACCGACCGAAACATCGTTGATAAAATCCTCGTCGATGAACCAAAAACCCTCAAAGCCCGCCTTGCTCGCGCCCATGAATACCGCGACAAGCAGCAAATCAAAGCCCGCCTCCTCGTGGATAGCATGGACAATGCAGTTTGGAAGCTCTTCGGCGGCGGACCAAACACCGGAATATTTATCGACCAAAAAGGCCGCGTCGCAGCTCGCCAAGGATGGCTCAAGCCGTCTCTCATGGCCGGAGAAATCCGATCTCATTTTGCCGACCTAAAACGAACCCTGGTCGAAGACGCCCTTAAAAAACATGGCCACGACATCAACTATTGGCGACCCAATCCCGACGAAATCGCAGAGGCCTCCAAGGACGTTCCCGAAGTCCTTTCCTACAACATCAACACCAAGGGAGCCTGCCACGACGAAACCCTTCTCCACCAAGCGGTCAAATACAGAAAGCCCGGCATCGTTGACCAGATCCTCAACCTAGGAGCCCCACTTGACGGCCTGGACCGAAGCGGCCTCACTCCTCTTCACTACGCCCTCCGTCAAGCACCATACGATGATGAAGATGCCACTTCCGCGAGCATCGACATCCTCCTTAAGAAGGGAGCGTCCCTCCGAACCCGTTCCGACAAACTCGAAACCGCCACTCACCTCGCCGTCCATTCCAACCAATTTCTCCACGTAAAGCTCGCTCTCAAAGCTGGAGCACCACTGGACTCTTACTCCATCGACGGCATCTCCCCGCTTCACGAAGCACTCTTTCAAGCAAACGATAAAATCGCTCAACACCTCATTTCGAAAGGTGCGTCAAAAGACATCTTCGCCGCCGCCGCGCTGGGCGATCTTAAAAACGTCAAACGATTCCTCATCAACAAACCCGAGGTCTGGAATTCTTTCCAGGGCGACTCGGGCCGCACGCCTCTCATGTATGCCGCAATCGCGGGGAAAACCGAAGTCGTCAAATTTCTTCTTTCGAAACAGACCCAGAATCAAAAATATTCGAACGAGCAACTCGTCTCCTGCCTCAAGAAAAGCAACGAAAACAAAGCCATCGAAGCCGGGCTTGCCATCGCTAAACACGCCCTTCCACTCAGCGGAGAAAATTCACCGCCACCCAGCCAATCACTCATTCCCCAATTACCAATCGAGACAGGTATGTTCACTTGGGAATATCCCGTCTTTCACGAAGCAGCTACTTCCAACAACTCAGACCTCCTCGCAGCCCTCCTGGATCGGGGCTGGGACATCGACGAACTCAGTTTCGATGAGGAAACCGCGCTACATCACGCCTCGGAATCGGGTTCCACAAAAGCAATCCACCTTCTTCTCAAACGTGGAGCCGACCTTGATGCTAAATCTGGAGCGCCTCGCCCATTGCCCTGCGGTCCTCTTGGCCGTCCAGAAAGAGCAAACAAAACACCCCTCCACCTCGCCGTCAGCAGCGGAGAACCTGCAGCCGTCGAGGCCTTGGTGAAATACGGAGCAAAGATCAGCTACAATGATGGCGAAGGCAAAACACCCCTCTGCCACGCCTTTCCAAACCCCTACTCAGAAAAAAACCGTGCGACCCAACTGATCCACCTCAAGAAAATCATTCGCATCCTTATTAAAGCCGGAGCCAATCCCGACAAACCCGCCGATTGCGGAAAATCCTACCGGGACCTAGCAGCCGAAATGATCGAAAAAAGTGAACAAGTCGACGGCAAATGGGTAGAGCTTGAAAAAAGCCCCCGCAGCCCCGAACTCCTAAAATTCCTCGACGAAATCAAAGCCCCTTAACCCGAATGGCACTCGGTTAAGGGGACTCGTTGGCCAAAGGCCTGTCTTATACCAGCCCGGCCCAACGGGCTGGGTGTAACCATGGATGCAGGGTGTTCGCCGTCACCTTTAAACGTGGGGCGACATTTCGTTTCCCCCATGCTTGGGTAACTCAGGCCCTTGGCCAACCTGACAAACTCATTCGCTCACCGAGACCGGCCCTTAACCGAGTGCCATTCCCCCCCCCGCGCGAGAAAGCTAAAAACCAATCGCTAACCGCTAATCGCCATGCCCCTCCGACAATCTCACTCAGTCAACCCCAGCCATCCCTCCCGACAAATCAATTGACCCCCACCCCGCTCTCCCATAAGGATCATCACCTTATGGAAAACGAAACTGTCGCTGACCTCCTGGCGATCGACACCAGCTCTCTCGAGAGCCGCTTGTCGGAACTCAGGAGGTATCTTTGACATCCCGCTCCTCACCCAAAAAATCGCCGAGCTTGAAGCCTTGGCCGCCACTCCCGAGTTCTGGAACCAGCAAGACAAGGCCCGCGAAGTCCTCGCTGAAACCAAGCTCAACAAGGACAAACTCGACCCCTGTCTGAAGCTCGAGGACGACTTCGCAAACCTCGCCACCGGCATCGAACTCGCCAAAGAATTCAACGACCTCGATTCCGCCCGAGAAGCCCGCGCCACCTTCGAGCAACTCCAAAAAGACCTCGAATCCTTCGAGCTCATCACCCTCCTCGACGCCCCCTCTGATCCTAAGAATGCCTACATGACCATCCAGTCCGGAGCCGGAGGCACCGAAGCCTGCGACTGGGCCGGCATGCTTTACCGCATGTATAGCCGCTGGGCCGACAAGCACGACTTCAAGGTCACCATGACCGACTACCAAGAGGGTGAAGAAGCCGGAATTTCCTCCGCCTCCCTCAAGTTTGAAGGCCCCTACGCCTACGGTTACCTCAAGGCCGAACGTGGCGTCCATCGCCTCGTCCGTATCTCCCCTTTCGATAGCGCCGGCAAACGCCACACCTCCTTCGCCTCCATCGATGTCACTCCCGAGATCGACGAAAGCATTGTCATCGAAATCCCCGACTCCGACGTCGAAATCGCCACCGCCCGCTCCGGCGGAGCAGGCGGCCAGAACGTCAACAAGGTCGAGACCGCCGTCATCATAAAGCACCTCCCCACCGGGATCATGGTCCGCTCTACCCAGGAACGCTCCCAGCTCCGCAACCGCGAACTGGCCTGGCAAACCCTCCGCGCCAAGCTCTACCAAATCGAAGAGGACAAGCAAAAGGCCGAGGCCGACCGCGCCTACTCCGACAAAGGTGAAATCGGCTGGGGCAGCCAAATCCGTTCCTACGTCTTCCAGCCCTACCAGATGGTCAAAGACCTCCGGACCGGCGAAGAAACCGGCAACATCCATAACGTCATGGACGGAGCCATCGACCCCTTCATTGAGGCCATGCTCCGCGGCCAAACCCGCGACTAAGGAAGGGCGTCTCTCCGCGCGTCCCCCCTATCGATCAAAGTTGATACACATCGCCTTCGGCACCTCCGCCCGCTCACCGCTATAAGTCAGCTTGCCGGTCTTCTTGTCGATCCGATGACTCGAAACTTCATTCGAGTTCTGCCCGGCCACCAAAAGCCAATCACCAGACGGTGACAGATTGATATTCCGCGGAATCCAAACCGCTGCCGGAGCCGTCTCGACGAGCTTCAAGCTCCCGTCCTCTGCCACTGCGAAAACGCTGATAGAATCACGACCTGCTTTCGTCAGATCACGATTCGCAGTGTAGATAAACTTCCCGTCGCCGGACACCCGGATCTCGGAACAAGACATCTTGCTCCCATCCGCTCCTACCGAAAAAACGCTCTCGGTCTTCCTGGCCGTCAGCTTTCCACTCTCCGTGTCCCGCAAAAACGCCGTCACCGAGCAAGTCAGTTCATTCAAAACATAAGCATGTGAGCCATCCTTCCCAAATTTCATGTGCCGTGGTCCCGAACCCGGAATCGCTTTAAATCCTCCCTGATCCTCCAACTTCCCCTTCTCGCCAAACGCGTAAAACTTCACCTGATCGATCCCCAAATCGGGCGCATAGGCGAACTTGTTATCCGGCCCCGCAAAAATCGAATGCGCATGAGGCTTCTCCTGTCGCTGCTCGTTCACACTTGATCCCTCGTGCTGCATCAACGAAGCCAACTCACCTATTTCCCCACCGTTCAGCGGAAACGACACCACCTTGCCACCACCATAATCCGCGCCAAAGAGAACCTTCTCCTTTGCATCAATACTCACGTGGCAAAGCCCCCGTCCGTCATAAGTCTGCACCGAAATCTCCGTGAACTTCCCGTCATCAACCGAGTAAGCCGAAACAGCCCCCTTCCCGCCGGAATTATAGGTGGAAAAAATGACATCTCCCGCCTTGTTCACCTCCTGAAACCCCATCCCCTGGCCCTTCACGACATGCTGACGATTCGTCAACGCTCCCGTTTTTTCATTCAACTCCAGCGTATAAATCCCATCCGCACCGGTTCCCACATAAACGGTCGTCGATTCTGCATGAGTAACTCCCACAAGGGCCGCAGCGGCCAAGATCATTTTTTTCATCCCGATGATTAGAGCAGATACCCGATCTTTTGCCACCGAGAAAGACACATCCTTGCACACTTCGTAAATCCGCTCCATCTTGCGCGCGAATGTCTGACGCTATCAAAAATGACCGCTACTTCGCGGAGGGATTTCGTGAACTCGATGAAAGCCTCGCCGAAACCACCGGCATGCTCGCCGACGCCCTCCCCCTCAATGACGATCTCCGCTCACTCATCCCCTGGCAGGAAGGCAAGACCTTCCCCTCCTCCGTCCCCGCTGGATCGGAACGCGAAGGGGCCCAACTTCTTTCCATCTGTTTCGAGCTCCTGAACATCGTCGAAGAACGCGTCGCCTGGAAGTTCCGCAGCGCCCGCCGCGCCTCCCACGGAGCCGCCGCCATCAAGGGCCTCTGGCCCTCGGTCATCAACCGCTTCGTCGAAGAAGGACTCAGCGAAGCCGAGGTCATCGAGACCCTTAAAAAAGTCCAAGTCGAGCCCGTCCTCACCGCCCACCCCACCGAAGCAAAACGCCCCTCCGTCCGCCAACGTCATAAGGCGATCTATGAGGAATTACGAAGCCATGAGTCCGCCAAAAGTGACCCTCATTACGGTCGCCGCGTTGGAGACTCCCTCCGCGCCGAACTCCAAACTCTTTGGTACACCGGCGAAATTTTCGTACAACGCCCCGACATCCAGGAAGAGCTCCGCAACGCCCTCCCTTACCTCAGCGAAACTTTCCCCGAGGTCGTCTTACGCCTCGACCGCTCGCTTGAACTCGCCTGGGAAGACGCCGGATGGGATGTCGAAAATCTCCGCAAAGAAAAAGCCTACCCCAAGCTCCGCTTCTCCAGCTGGATTGGTGGCGACCGCGACGGACACCCCTTTGTCACCCCCGAGGTCACAAAAAACACCCTCGCCGAACTCCACCTAAACGCCGTTGCGATGCATCAACGGCACCTTGAAAAAATCGCCGGCAAGCTCACCCTCGCCCCTCCCTTCACCAAGGTTCCCGAGCAACTCAACCTCGCCATTTCAGAAAACGTCCAACTCCTCGGCGAAGCCGGATCGCGCATCGCCTTCCGCTACCGCCTCGAACCCTGGCAAGCCTTCATCCGCCTCCTCCTCGAAAAGTTCGAACAAGGCAAATACACCCGCACCGAGGAATACCTCAGCGACATCACACTCACCTACGACACCCTCATCGAGGCCAAGGCCTCCCTCACCGCCAACGAGTGGGTCTACCCTCTCATCCGCCTTGCCCAAATCTTCGGCCTCCATCTCGCCGCGCTTGATGTGCGAAATAACTCCGAAGCACACGACGAAGCCGCTTCCGAACTCTTCGCAAAAATCGGGATCCCGGATGGCGAAAACTTCGGGACCTGGCCCGAGGAAAAGCGCCGCGAATTCCTCGTCAGCGAGTTGAAGAACCCTCGCCCCTTCCTCACCCGATACGAAAAAGCCGGAGAAAAAGCGGACGGCATTCTCGCCTACTTCCGCCTCCTCGCGACCCACCTCCGCAAGCACGGACCCGATGGCCTGGGCCAACTCATCATCAGCATGACCCGCTCGGTCTCGGACATCCTCCTCGTCCAAGTTCTCGCCCGCGAAGCCGGTCTCGCCAAGCTCCATGAAAACGGAAAATGGCGCTCCCGCCTCCCCGTCAGCCCCCTCTTCGAAACCGGCGAAGACCTCGCCAACGCCCATCTCATCCTCGCCGAGTATCTCGCCATCATGGGCCCGCATCCCTCCGGCAGGCAACCCGCGATGGTCGGCTACTCCGACTCTAATAAAGACGCCGGCGTCTTCGCTTCCCAATGGGGCATTTTCAAAGGTCAGGAAGCCATGACCGCTGCCTGCAAAAAAGAAGGCGTGGTTCCACAATTCTTTCACGGACGTGGCGGCACCATCGGTCGCGGAGCCGGCCCCACCCGCTGGTTCCTGCGCGCCCTTCCAGAGGGAGCCCTCGCCGGCCCGGTCCGCGTCACCGAACAAGGCGAAGTCCTTCCGCGCAAATACGGCCACGAAGGAAACGCCCACTTCCACCTCGAGCTCCTCACCGCCGGAGTCACCCGCGTCGTCGGCCTCCGCAACGCTCGCGCCAACCCGGTCGAGGCCGTCCGACAAAGCCTCGACGCCCTCTCGCGCGAATCCGACAAAGCCTATCGCCGCCTCCTCGATGCCGAAAACTTCATCGACTTCTACCGCACCGCCACCCCCATCGATGCGCTTGAAACCGGCGTCTTCGGATCCCGCCCTTCCCGCCGCACCGGTAAAAAAGCTTCCCTCAAAGATCTCCGCGCCATCCCCTGGGTCTTCTCCTGGACCCAAGCCCGCTTCTACCTCCCCGGTTGGTATGGCGTCGGCTCCGGACTCGAAGCCATCGGCCCGGAGGCCTACCAAAACATCAAAGACAACCTGCAGAACTTCGACTTCCTCCGCTATGTCTTCACCAATATCGAGTCCTCCCTTGCCTCCGCCAACCAGGAAACGATGAAGCAGTATGCGGCCCTTTGTCCCGACGCAGCCCTCCGCGAACGCCTCCTCGGACAAATCCTCTCCGAGTACGAAAAAACCCGTCGATTGGTCCACGACCTCTTCGGCCGTGAGTTCGACGCCCGCCGCCCCCGCATGGAAAAAACCCTCGCGGTCCGCGAAGTCCCGCTCAAGGTCCTTCATCAACAGCAGATCGACCTCCTCCAAAGTTGGCGCGGAGCCGGCAGCCCCATTGAAGCCGAAGACGGAAAATTTGACCGCGACTTCCTCGCCCTCCAACTCACCATCAACGCCATCTCCTCCGGCCTTCGTGAAACCGGTTAATCGCCCCCAGCGCGGCCCTTCAATGTAGAACGAAGAAAACGAGCACGACGAAAGAATATCCCCGTAGCTCGGACGTTCATTCCCCATCGACACGGCAGGTCTCAAAAGTAGAACTTTCGATTACCGTTACCTGCCATCTTGCATGATTCGCGCTCTCAGCTCTTTAACCTTGAGACGCTTGATCTCTCCTAAAAATCCCGTCATATTCTCTAAAAGTGAAGATTGTTTATCAAGACGAAGACATCGTGGTGGTGGAAAAGCCAAGCGGGCTTCTCTCCATTCCCGGCCGCGGACCGGAAAAGATCGATTCAGCGTCTCACCGCATTCGCAGCACCATTCCAGGCTGCATTGACCAACCCTCCGTCCACCGCCTCGACATGGACACCTCCGGCCTAATGGTCCTAGCGCTCACGAAAGAGGCTCATCGTCATCTCTCGATCCAGTTCCAAAACCGCGAGACAGACAAGCGATACCAAGCTCTTTTAGAAGGTGAACTTTCCACCAACGAAGGAACGATTGAACTCCCCTTTCGTCTCGACGTCGAAAACCGCCCATTGCAAATCTACGACGAAGCCCATGGAAAAATGGGGACGACACATTGGCAAAATCTGGGGATCGAGAACGGCCTCACCCGTATCGACTTCCACCCTGTCACCGGCCGCACTCATCAACTACGGCTGCACGCTTCCCACGAAAAGGGACTTGGCACTCCCATCGTAGGCGATTCCTTTTACGGAAACGGCACCGGCCCAGGGCAGCTCAAACTCCATGCCAAGGAACTGACCTTCACTCATCCTGAAAGTGGCGAAAGCCTCACTTTCCAATCGGCGGTCCCTTTTTAAGCGCCGTCGCCTCGAGCGCTTCCACCGTCCAGACGAGCGGGTAGAGCCGCTCCCAATACCAGAGCTTGGCGAAGTAAAAGCCAATCGGTGAAGGCTGAAATTTTTTGCCCTTATCAGTCAGATCACTGAGGTGGCGGATTCCTTTTTTAATTCCCGATGATTCGCCAGCGGTCGCAAGAGCGCGGAGCGCGAGAGCAGTTTCTTCGATGGAGGTCGGCATGGTCGGGTCTCCCCCACTCCACCCGCCGTTTTGAGATTGGGTTTCGCTGAGCCATGCGAGGCCTTTTTGAGACATGACGCGAGCGAGATCCGAGGAATCATCAGAAAGGGCAATGACAACCTGGGCCGTGCCATAGGTTTGATTATTTTCCTGAACGAGATGTTGGTTACCGAACCAGAGCGGAGTCCAAGAACCATCTTCGGCTTGCCGGCTTTGGAGATAGCGGAGAAGCTGGCCGGTAGCTTTTCCGATCCGTTCCTGGAGAGCTTTATCGAAATGAGATCTCCAAACATTCATAGCGCGGAGAGCGTGGGCCGAGATATCCGGGCTAGAGCGATCAAAAGGCAAAGCTCCCCAACCCTGGCAAAAAGTAGGAATACCGCCATCACGATTTTGAAGATCGAGGAGCCAAATCACGCCAGCTCGAGCCGCTTCCAAAACCAGTGGATTAGTTCCATCGAGACGGTGGATTGCAAGCAAAGCGCCGGAGGTGTCGTCGGCATCAGGCACCCCGCCGCTGAGATCAGTCCACGCCCATCCCCCGGGAGGAGAGACAGTGAAAGAATGGACCGTCTTGTATTGCTGATTAAGGAGCCAAGTGAGGACTTCACGCCGATCCTTTTCAGGAAAGTCCGGTGGATCGTCATTGGAAGTAAGGAGAGCCTTCGTGGCAAGGGTGCTGCCCCATGTGGCGAGGTCGGTGTCGATGGGCCAACTTCCATCAGGCCGAATTGAAGCGAGGAGAAAGGCCACTCCTTTTGGAATAACGGGATGGTCTTTCTGATCGGCCCCAGCGAGAGCCATCGTCACGAAACTCGTGAGCGGAGTGGCTTCCAGGTATCCTCCACTGGCAGGTTGGATCTCATCTAGGAGCCGGGAAACGCGTGGCCAGGCCCAAGCCCGGATCGGACGAAGTGCGATGAAGGGCTTAGCATGGAAGTAGCGGGCGTAGCCGATTGCGATGAGTGCTGGTAGGGCGTAACTGACGACCGGGAGCTTCAAGGCCCCATACCAACGACGTGGAAAAACCGCGAATTCGAAGGGCAGAGCCATGACGTGCCGCCAACTGCTTTGCGGATCATCCCCCAAGCGTCCGCAAAGGGCGCAGGCCATGAGAATAGGGACGGAAAAGGTTTTATCTTTCCCGTAGCGTTCAACGACTTTTGCTTTGATCGCGAGCGGATCAAGGCTGCCAACATGAGCGTTAATCCAGCCTTCGGCACGACTGACCGATTCATCGACATCCTCCCGCAAGGCGAGCGCGGACCACACTAGAAGAGTGGTGGAAATATTCGTCTTACTGATGGTGGTGTCACCCCAGCCTCCGTCGGAGTTTTGGTTTTTGACTAACCAAGCAGTCGCGTTTTGAAGCACTTCCTCATAGCGGGTGGCATCGACATGATGCAGCGCAATGAGAGCCGTCGCGGTGGACAAAGCGCTACTCGAAAGTTCCCCCCTCCAGTGGCCGGAGGAATCTCGTTCGGCCAGAAGAGCGGCCCGAGCATTTTCGAGGAAGGTCATGACATGCTGAGATGTCCGAGGGCGAGGAGCCCGTAGTAAGTGTATTCCAGATCGAGATCCTCATCGTTCCACGTGCCATGAAATCCTCCGGCGGCGGTCCAGAGAGTATCGATAAAGTCGAGGCAGGGCTCGACGAACTCCTGATAGGAAGCTTGCAAACCATCGAGCGCATGGAGAGCGACAGCGGTGGATAAAAGATCGGGCATCGGCGCTCCAGGAAAGGCCTTGAATCCGCCCTGCTCATGGGTGGAGGTAAGAAGCCAACCCGCCGTAGCGGCTGGGATAGGCTCCCGGAGATTACGATAAAGAGAGACTGCGGCGGCGGTCGCGGGGACATTGGGCACGGGGAGATTACGATCGTTGGACCAAGCTCCGGAGGGAGAAAGAAGGGCGGAGAGGCTTTCGGCAATGAGCCGATCAGCGGCGGGCGGTGTGCGCCCGTGGTCGCTGTATGCGCCATAAGCAAGAAAGGCACCGTAACATGAGCCGGTGGTAGCAGTGGGTGCCTGATTGTAGCCGCCGTCCTCGGGAGTGCGGTATTTCTCCTCGAGCTTGATCAGGATTCCGTCGATCGCCTGACCGTTTTTCTCAATCGCCGACCAAGTGCGGGCGAGGCAACAGAGGTGGACGAAATCGAGCGACTCCCCTTCCCCAAACGTGGTGAGGTATGAACGTAAACCCGCAGTGGGGAGTTCGACCTGTAAGGCGGTCAAGGCATCGATCGCAAAGGAGGTGTAATAGAGGTCGCTCTGGCCTTCCCGATCACAAAAACCACCGTTCTCATGTTGCTGGGAGCGAACGAATTTTTCGACAAGGGCGCTGACTTCTTCTCCGAGAAGCGAGGGCGCGAGGCGCGCGACCTGGAGCATTTCGAGACGAAGGGACATTACTCGGTCTCGTCGCGCACTCCGTTCTTAACTTCAAACTCACGGCACCAGCCTTTGATCTCGATGTCATTAAAGATCTTACCAAGGACACGTCGGAGGAGCCCCTTGAGGTTGTGATTCTCAAGTTCGGCAAGCGAGCGGATCGCCGATTCCTTATAACTTTCGAGTAAGGTGACACAGCGATCATCGGCCTTCACATCGTGTGCAAGCTGGCGGACTTTTGTAAGAGTTTCGGAATCAGCAGTGACTTTCCCGGACCAGAGATCAGCCATAAAAGCTTTTTCCTCGCCCTTCGCTTTTTCGTGCGTGGTCGAGAGAAGGATGCTTGGACGAATCGAGCCAAGGACGTTTTCGCCACTGTCTTCAGCAAGGTCGTCCATATCATCGCGGATCTGGTAAGCGATCCCGAGGGCCTCGCTGTAAGAATGGAGTGCTTCCGAAACATCATCGAGCTTTCCTGCGCAGGCCGCGCCAATCTGGAGGGCGACCTCGAAGGCGGGGGCCGTTTTTTGGCGGAAGATTTCGACGACCTGGGAGCTCTTCAGCGGAGCGGGGTTGCGGGTCCAGAGGAGTTCGGCTCCCTGACCACGGCAGAGTTCGCGTTGACCTCGTGAAGCGGCGAGAAGCATTTGGGATTTCCGTGAGTCCTCGATCTCGCACTCTCCGATGAGGCGGTAGCCTTCGCCGAGGAGGAAGTCGCCGACATTGAGCGCGACCGCGACACCGTACTCGGCGTGGAGGGTTTTTTCGCCGTAGCGTTCGTGGTCCTCGTCTTCGATGTCGTCGTGAATGAGGGATGCTTTGTGGAAGCATTCGACAGCGAGAGAGAGGCGCTTTAAGTCATCGCTCAATTCCGCGCCGGGATCCTCGCGGAGGGCTTGGAAAGAGGCGACTGTTAGGAAAGGACGCCAGCGTTTGCCACCACGGGCGAGCCACTCGCGCGCGATAGCCTCACTCTCCCCTTCCCCAGGGCCCATGAGCGAGTCGATGCTTTCCGGCGTGAACCAAGTCCGGACATCGTCGTGAAGAGCATTAAGGTTCAAGCGGCGCGTTTTGTCATCGCTGTGGAGATGAATGTAGTCCCAAACCCAGTCGATATCGACGGTGGTATTGATACAATCATCCTGTAAAAGCGGAACTGCGATCGAAGGAATAGCGGCCGCTTCGACATAAGGAAAAGTGCGCTCAAGAACGGGCAGGCAACTGATCCCCACGATGGCCTCGATCTTGCCGGTCTGGATGAGAGACATCACGATAGCCGATCCCTCCGCAACGAGAACGGCGTAACCGAGACGCTCGGCTTCGTTTTGAAAATCCTGAATGGTACAGAGTCCGCATTGTTTACAGAGGAGACCGAATTCATCGAAAGGAGCAGTGCACTTGTCCTCCACGCGGAGGCACTTTGGCATGAGGAGAAGACGCCGCTCGTAAGGAATGGAGGCCATGGTCTCGCGCCACATTTCATTGTTCAGGCAGACCGCAGTGTAGTGGAGATAAGTCTCTGCGGTCCCCGAGCTTGCGAGAATTTTGCGAGCGTGAACCTCCAGTTCATCCTGCGGCATTGGCGGGACAGGGTTCACCTCTTCGACGTAGGTCCGAATAGCCTGCAAGACGTGGTCGCGTTCCGGTTTGGTCTGGGGAATATTTTTCTTGGGAGGCCGGACGATGGTGGCGGTGGGAGCGGCCAACTTGGGAAGCGGCATCGAAGGAAGTATAAATTTGGACATCGGATTCTCGGTTTAGGATTGGTTGGCGGCGAGGGCGGCTTGAGCTTTGGCGGCAGCAGCATCTGCCCGTTTTACGATCTCTTCCGGCGAAGGAAGATTCTCGAGGACATCGGCAGGGATCATGCCGTCGCCTGCGAGCTTAATAAGACATTTTTTACGTTCAGAAAGAGCCTTATCGGGGCTGCGCTCCTTGGAGAAACGAGATTTGGCCTCATCACTGCGGTTACGGAGGCTGGAATAAATATCGCCTCCCAGAAGAGAGGAGATATCAATCTTCATCTTCTCCCTTTCAAGAGCCTGATCGGAGACAATGTCGCCATTGATCGGTCCCCCCGAATACTTGGGAAACATAATCGCGACCTCGGGACACACGCGCGAGCAGGCCGGGCAGTTCGTCTTACAGTTGTCGTTATTCTGAACCTGAATCTTGCCATCGTCATCGACCCCATAGACGTCGAAGAGACAGAAGCTCAGGCACTGCATGCAGTTGGTGCAGCGGTCGTAGTCGATGACTGGAAACCAAGGTTTCCACTTACCGGGTTGATTCATCTCGCGGCCCTGATCGGTGCGGTAGGACTCTACCAATTCCAAAATCTCACCTTCTCCGAGTCCCGCGATATCGCGGGCGACAAGTTCGACCTGTCCGGCGGCATCCTCGACCTGCGGCGACTGCCCGCCAAAGTCGGCAATGATAAGGAGGCGGTTCCCACTGGGCGCGGGTGGAGGGTCGGCGGATTCGACCACGCGGGTCACGGCGTATCCTTTGTCGAGCAAACCGCTCATCACGGAAAATCGTAATCCGGCGGCGACGGGGTGACTGTGACGGCCTTCGTAAAGGATGACTTCAAGGGGGCTGGCTTCGTTGCTGACCATAGTTTTAGGAAGGGATAAGAGCTTCGGTGGCTTCTTCGATGGATTGCTCGCGGAGATTGACGACTTCGACATTTTCCTCCGGGAGGGGCGTGCCGGCAGCGTGGAAAAGCCAACGCACCGCACGGGGAAAACAGGCGGCAATCTTCACCGGTCCCTGCTTCGCAAGATCCGCGATCTCTTGTAGGCGGGGATCATTTCGTGCGGACATTTCGCAGAGATCGGAGACGGCCTGCATCGGTTCGCCCGATTCGCAGAGATTTCGCAAGACGCCATCCTTCACCTCTTTGGGGAGGGCATTGGCGTATGCACAGCGGCAATAAATAATGGGAATTTTGGGGTCAGACATCCTCGTAAGTTGATTAGGAAATTTTCTTCTTAGCTTTCCGTTCGCGGTCCAATTCCTCGTATGCGCCGAAGTCATGATACCAGTATTTTTTGGCGAACTTATACATCCAGTGTTTCTCCGGAATCGGATCGCCTTCCTGCAAGTCCTGACTCCCACGTGGGCTCATCATTTCCAGCTCGGCCATCGCGGTCTTACGGATCGTGGTGTCGGTGGCGCTGTGTTTTTTCACGAGCGCTTTGACAAGGTCAGGCCGCTCCAAGACGACACAGCCACGGGTGTGTTTTGCGGTCGTTTCGCGGAAGTCCTTGAGGAACTCCGAGGTGGTAAAGGATTCAAAAAGTCCCTTCTCGTCTTTAATGTTTTCAGTGGCGAACTGGATGATGGGGCAGGGCTCGATCGCTCCTTTTGGAGAGATGTGGTGGCTGATACCGGTCGCCATTGGGCAGAGCGCTTGGCCCTTGCCATCGTAATAGGCATCGATGAGAGCAATCGGCAACTTTGAGCGCATATCGACGACGAACTGGCGGACCTTGCGGGCTTGATCAGGCCGCAGGGCGAGCTCTGAGTGAATCTTGGGGCCGACCGGGCGGTAGGTGTGATACCAAGCATAGTGAACGCCGCGGTCGATAAGTTGCTGCAGCCATTTCTCGGTGAGGAGATCATCGATGTTGGTCTGACAGAGACTGGTCGCGACGCCGGTGAGAATTTTATTTTCGATGAGGTGATCGAGCCCCTTGAGCGTGCGGGAAAGGACCTTGGTCTTGCCACGTCGTTCATCGCTGGCGACCTCGGTGCCTTCGATGCTCACGAGGGCGGTGCAATTGCCCATCTTGCGGAGGCGCTTGGCGACCTTTTCAGTGATGAGCTGGCCGTTGGTGAAGATTTGGAAGAAGCAATCCGGGTGCTGCTCCAAGAAATCGAGAAGCTCGGGATACATGAAGGGCTCCCCTCCCAAGATGCCGAAGAAGCGATTGCCGTGAGCCTTGGCCTCGTTGACGAGCTTATTGAGATCCTCAACTTCGATTTTGACCTGCGGCTTATCGACATCAACCCAGCATCCCTGACAGCGGAGATTACAACTGTTGAGGATCGAGATGTAGAGAAAGGGTGGAAAATATTCCCCTTTCTTAAGGCGGCTTTTGAACTTCTGAACAGAGAGCATGCCCTTCCAGCCAAAATTCCAAGCCATCTTCATCAGAAGCTTTTTATCGGTGGTGCGGAAGACGCGTGTGGCGAGGCCAAAAAACATATAGAGTCGGGTTACTGATGATCGGTTTTATTTAAAGAAGCGGCAAAAGCCCCTAATGAAAGCAGGAATCTGGCATCATGTCTAAATGACACCAATCGAATTTTAGGATTTCTTGAGTTTTATCACTTGGCGGCTAAGGGAGCATCAGCAGTGACGCGATGAGTCGGGACGGGTTTGCCCGGTTGGAAGGACTCGGAATGGGTGACTTCGAATTCCAAGCCAAGCCGATCGCCCAAAATTTCAACGAAGGCGGCTTCGCTGGCTTTCTTCAAATCCTGCGCATCACATTCCGCACGGATGTTGAGGAGGAGTTCGCCTTCATCGATCAGATCGAGGAGGCGGTGCGACAGCTCCGGCGCGCCATCATCGCGGACGAGATTGACGGCGGCAATCTCGTAAGGATTGTCCATCGGGGTAAGAGTCATTTTGAGATGAGCAATGTTAACATCGCGGCTCGCGAGGCTATCACGAAGGGATTCCGCCAAGGTTGCGAGGAGCGCGTTGCCATCAAAGTCATCATCGCCCGCGCGAATCACGAGGGTGGCATTGAGCCAACCGAGGAGGGCCTCACCATCGGCATATTTTTCGTAGTCGATATCGAGGTAGCGGCGACTGTCCATTTCCTCGGAGAGAAGAAAGTCGAACCACCCTGTCAGACCGGTTCCCTCGCGGGCGGAAATTTCAAAGACGCGGGCCTCGGGGTATTCGCAGGCCAAGGCCTCTTTGAGCATTTGCAACTGCCCGTCTGAAATCGAGTCGATCTTATTAATGGCGATGTGATCGGCTTCCTGAAGTTGTTTGCGATAAATGTAGACGACATTCGGAGAAAACTTACGGCCATTTTCATCGAGCCCCAGAACCCGCAAGGCACGGACAGGATCGACGACGACGCTGAGCGGCGCAACAAGATAAGACTCTCCGTAAACTTGCTGGAGTGGCACGCTCACGGTGGCGACGAGATCAGTGCAACTGCCCACGGGTTCGGCGAGAAAAACATCCGGCACCTCCGCGTTCGGTGAATTCACGAGATGTTCAGCGGCTTCTACGAGCGAATTGAAACGACAGCAAAAGCAGCCACCAGAGATCTCCTCGACCGGAAAACGGCTCGAACGACCGAGGGCGGAATCAACCAAGCCCATGCCTTGGTCATTGGTGATCAGACCAACCTTACCATTCTTTTTCTCAGTAATATATCGGGCGAAGGCTTGGATGGAGGTGGTCTTACCTGCACCAAGGAAGCCACCGATCATGATGTAGCGGGCGCGGGAGTCTTTTTGAGGCATGAGATACAGGTTATTCGTTGGCTTTTTCTTCGGCATGCATGCGGTGGATGATGGCGTCGAGGTGTGCGATGTATCCGTGGACATCGAGGCTTTCCGCTTCGGGTTCCCCACATACAGCATACAGCCAACCATCTACGTAAGGAGAGGTCCGAATAATACAGGCGTCTTCTGATAGAGCTACATTTCCTCCGGCAAAGTCTCCTTCCATCGCACAGTAGACATCGCTGGCGGCCTTGAATCCCTCGACCGTCCCAATCTCTTGGCCGGATTCTACGGAGTCGCCGATGGGAATATGGAAGTTGGCCTCCACCAACTCGCCCAGCATACGGGTCGCGAACTTCGTAAAGCCCACCCGCCATTCACCGTCCGCGCCCGGAGCCATCCAATAATGCGATCTGGAGTAGCGGAAGGACTCGGGAAAGCGGGCCGAAAATCGGGAGTGCTTGTAGCGGATGTATTTCAAAATGACGCCGGATTTGCAGGAGAAAAAATCAAAGTTCGGTCGAGCCGTCCCTTTTCTGGAGGATAATGAGATGCTTTTTCAAGATCTCGAGATCGGTCGTCATCTGATGGAGAGATTTCAGGCAGGTTGATTGCGTGGCATCGTCGCCCAGATGAGGAACGATGGGGTGAATTTTCATGAATTGCAGAGCGATCTGCTTACACGCTTCCTGAATCTTTGCGATTGCTTCGTCTTGCTCCATTTCGATGGTGAAAGTGACATGAGCTTAAAGATTTTCCAAAGAAATCTTCGGAATTCCCTCCGAGGCCCCTTGGTCACGAAGCGCCAGTTCATCGCGCACTTCGAGGAGAGCATCCAGCAGGGCCTCCCATTCTTCAGCTCCGGCATCAGGGAGTGAACTCACCCTTAAAACGCGACCCATTTCCTCGAAGGAACAACCCATCGCCTGCATCACGCGCGAAGGATCACCCTTACCAGCACTGCACGCCGAGCCCGTGGAAACCGCGATACCGCGTTGGCTGAGACGGGTCAGCCAGCGCAGATTCTTATGCTCGGGAAGGACGAACATCGAGGTGTTCCCAAGGCGGGGAACCTCGGCACCAAGGAGACGAACTCCTTCCAAACACTCACAAAGATCGACTTCGAACTGGTCACGATGCCCTCCGCACTCGCTGAAAGAGACATTTTTCAAAGCCGCCACCATGGCCGCAATCGCAGGGAGATTTTCGGTTCCGCCTCGATGCCCCCCTTCTTGCGGTCCGCCGATCTGGCCGCAGAGCGTCGAATCCGATGGCATGAGCATGAAACCCGTTCCGACGGGGCCCCCGAATTTATGAGCGCTCGCGGTGACAAAATCGCAGTGGTGCAGATCAGTCGAGGGGAGCTTCCCGATCCATTGTGCCGCGTCACAGTGGAATGGGATACTCCGCTTACGGCAGGCTTTGGCAACTTCAAACCAAGGTTGCAGGACTCCTGTCTCATTATTGGCGGCCATTAGAAAAACGAAACAGGGAGGGTCTTTCTCTAAAACGGAAGAGAAGGATTGGAGATCAAAAACCCCCTCTTCTGTCACGCCAACTTCAAGCAGTCGCTCACTTCCAATAAGACGTGCTGCGGCATCGGAGATACAAGGATGCTCGATTGCGCTGATCAAGATTCTCTGGTTCCCGGCAACCTTTGCGGCGTGACGGAGGACCGCATTATTCGCCTCAGTTGCGCCTGAGGTAAACACGACCCGGCGGGCTTCACACCCCAGTAGATCAGCTAATTCTTCACGAAGACTTTCGAGGAACTGCCGTGCCTCACCCGCTTCAGCATATAAGCTGGAGGGATTATGCCAGTGATTCTCAGAGACGCCGAGCCACGCCTCCTTGGCCTCCGGCGAGAGGGGCGTGGTCGCATTTGCGTCGAAGTAAAATTCCATATTCGTGGTCGCTAAAGAGCAAGGCAGGATTACCAGCTCCAGACGCGAATGAAAAAAGTAAAAATTCGATTACCAGCAAAGAGGACCTTCCCTTAAGGTCCTCCTATGGCATTTGAACTCCATCCTCGCCTGGAAAAAGGCACTCATTTCATCGGCACCAGTAGTCGCTGCCAAATCCTCCTGAAAAACAACGCCGCTTTCCCCTGGCTCCTCATCGTCCCCGCAGTCGAAGAAGGAATCGAAGATCTCCACCAACTCCCCGCCGACCACTTCGCCGAAGTCGCCTTCCTCATCCGGCAGGTCTCGCAATTCGTCAGCGACCACTTCCAGCCTGAAAAACTCAACGTTGCCTGCATTGGCAACATTGTCCGCCAAATGCACATCCACATCGTGGGCCGCTCCCATGACGACCCCGCTTGGCCCGGCACGGTCTGGGCCTCCGATGCCAAAAAGCCCTACACCGACGAGGAAGTCATCGAAATTTGCGTCAAGGCGAAGCTGACTCTGGGGCTTTAGTGGATCAACTTGAGAAACTTCTTTTCAGCCTTGTTCGCAACCATCGCGAAAATTTGATCGCCCGCTGCTAATTCAGCGTCAGCACCTGGCACAATCGCTTGCAGCCCTTTTAATAATCCAACAAGAACACAGCCTGCCGGCCACGCTATCTCACCCACCGTTTTCCCATCAGCTTTCGAGCCCTTGCCGATGTGCGTCTGGAGGACAATGCCATCCCCCAATTTACGGACGACATGGAATCGCTCGGTCGTGACATATCGTGAAATTTCCTTCCGCGAGGCCTCGCGCGGACTCACCGCTGCGACCACTCCGAAGTGGCGACCGGAAGTGCTGATTGCTTTGGCGTAGTCCGCCCGGTGAATCAAAGTGAGACAGTTCTGCGCGCCGAGGTTATGCGCCTGCAAACAGGTCATGACGTTATCCTCGTCACTACTGCTCGTTGCCACGAAAAAGTCAGCCTCGCCCACCTGCTCCTCCTCTAATTCCGTCACCGAAGTGGCATCAGCATTGATCACGGTGGTATTTGAAAGTCGGTCGGTTAGGTCACGCGCTAATTCAGGATCACGTTCAAAAATCCGCACCCGGCAGTTCCAGCTCTCCAACATTTGAGCAAGCGCAAAACCGTATTCCCCTCCTCCGAAAATGACGACCCGCGGTCCCTCTTTAATGTGAACTTCCTTCTGTAAGCGTTCGACGAGGGTCCGCAGTTTACGAGGTGCTCCAAAGACCGTAACAATGTCCCCTCCCTCCAAGATTGAATCGGCATTGGCGACTTCGTGTTCACCATCCCGGCTAATCAAGGCGATCCGGGTGTTGAGAGGGAATTTGAGAGTCTTGAGAGCTTGCCCGATGGCATCGCTCTTCGGACTCACCCGGACCTGCTGGAGTTCGATGCGACCCCGCGCAATTTCCTCCACCACCAGCGAGTCGGGATTGCGGATAAACTTCGCTAACTCAATCGCGGCCAAGCGCTCGGAGCTGAAAATGTGATCAATCCCGAAGTGACCTCGAAAATCAAAGAGCCATTCCTCACGCTGCAAGCCGGGATGAACCCGGCTGATGACCCGCTCCACCCCCATTGACTTCACCATGGAAGCACTCATGAGATTAACCGAATTCTCGCTCGTGAGCGAGAGGAAGAGCTCGCAGTCACCCACGTTGGCTTCGGCCAAAGTATTCACGCTGGAGCCATCGCCCACCACCACTTTCCCCTCGATTTCATTCTGCAACTCCGCCGCCGCTGTGGCGTCGCTTTCGATCACCGAAACATTGTGATCTTGGCGCGATAACTCGATGGCGAGGTGGCGGCCGATCTCTCCGGCTCCGACGATGATGATATTCATGGGCAGTTATTCATTTCGAAATTCCTCGTAGGCCTCAATAATGCGGCCAACGACACGATGGCGAACGACATCGCTCGTGTCGAAGTGATTAAAGGCGACCCCTTTCACCCCAACCAGAGCACGCTCGGCCTCCAGCAATCCGGACATCCGGTTTTCTTTGAGATCGATCTGCGAAGCATCCCCCGTGATGACGCAGCGGGAACCTTCCCCGAGACGGGTCAGCGCCATGAACATCTGCTCGCGGGTGGTATTTTGAGCCTCATCTAGAATCACAAAGGAGCGCGAAAGAGTCCGCCCACGCATGTAGGCCAGCGGGGCAATCTCGATGCTGCCATCTTCCAGACGCTTGGCTCCTTCTTCTTGGCCTAACATGTCATCGATCGCATCGTAAAGCGGACGCAGGTAGGGCGCGATCTTGTCCCGCATATCGCCCGGCAGAAAGCCGAGAGCCTCTCCTGCCTCCACCGCTGGACGGGTCAACACCACCCGGCTGACCTCCTTTTTCTTCAGCATGTCCAGAGCCATCGCGACCGCGAGATAGGTCTTTCCTGTTCCCGCCGGGCCAAGACCGAAAACGACGTCATTGCTGGCCATCGCATTAAGATATTCAAGCTGATGAGGACTGCGAGCCACCACCGGCTTACGACCGCGCGCGCCTACAAGTTGGATCTTCCCCAAAGCGCTCACCCCTTCGCCCCCTGCCATCGCCAAATCCACCGCCGTCCGGAATTCCCGAGCGGTAATCTCGCCCCCATTCCGACGGGCCTCCTCAAGATCGGAAAAAACCTCCTGCGTCAGCTTGCACCCGTCTTCGGGACCAGTCGCCATCAACCAGCCATCCCGGGTCACCAGCTTAACCTTCGCCTTGGCTTCAAGGTATCGAAGTTCCTTTTCCTCATGACCGAAAAGGGACTGTAAAAACCGAGCGCTTTCATACTCAAGCCTGATCTGATGTTCATCTACCACGTGCTAGGAAATAACCCCGCTCATCGACACCTGCAATTCACAAATCGAGGATTCAATTCAACCTCTACCGCTTCCACACCTCGCTCTTTTCAGGGATCATTCCGCAACCAATGCAGTAAAAAGCCCACGCAAGAAACATCGGCCCGAATATAGGAATCGAGTCCCAGAGCGGATCCGCATTGGCACGGCCATCCATGAACGCCCTGCCAAGATCACTCAGAATTGACCAAAGCAAAAAAGCCATCGAACCAATGATCCCCCGCCCGATAAAATCTCGGCATCTCCTCTTTTCTCCCGTGAGCATCTGAACGAGTAAACGCATCACCACTAAATAGATCGGAATGGCAATCGAAGCTGTCGCTAGAACCAAAACCGTTCCCCGATCCTCATCTACCAAAGCGAATGACTTAAAAAGCTCAATGAGCAGACCCATCGATATCGAAACTCCGACTAAAACAAACATTCCCACAATCATCCTCAGCGACGATTCACCCCTCTCCCGCCAGAGCGAGATTCCCGATGACAACAGCAAAAAACCAGGGAGGGTGGCGATGGCACTTCCTAACACAACGAGAGAATTGAGGAAAAGATCACCATCCATCCAAGCAAACCCGAAGATCGACCACGGAATCATGAGGATCCAGAGCAGACCAGCGATCACCGCCACTCCGCTCACCAGCTTCCTCGTGACCTCAGCATTAATTCTCACACTCCAAATATTCACAGTCTCTGCCAACAAGAAAGCTCCAACACCGAATTCACGCACGACGACCATGTTATGGAAACAAGGAGCTTAATGGGTTTGCGGAGTGGGCCATTCGCGATTGGCGCTTCGCTTTTAGCCCCGTCGACCTACCGGCCCACTGCGAGAAAGCGAAAAGAAAACAGCGAAAAGCCAATCGCCAACGTTGAACACCCCTCCCAACTCCGCACTCCCCAAAACCCCGGGAAATTAATCCAAACTTCATCCTTGCCAAAGCGGCAGGTCCTTTTTAGCTTCCGCGCTCTTAACCCATTTCCTGATCTTATGTCTAAGCACAACTCTCTCAAACGCAAAGGTGGCGCAACTGGTAAACGCTCTGTAATGAAGCGCTTCGAACGCGTAAAACTCATGAAAGAGCGCGGTCAATGGAAAGCCGGCCAAAGCGCCATCGGCCTTCCAAAGACCAAAGCCGAGGGTTAATCGCCCGCCTCCCGGGGTTTCCGGATAACACAATTTCCGGCGGGGCCATTTCCTTGGCTCCGTCTTTTTTTTGCCATGAACTCACCAGCACCCGAAGGCGTCCGCCTCAATAAATACCTCGCCTCCGCAGGCGTAGGCTCCCGCCGTGGTTGCGATGCCCTCGTCTTTGATGGCGAAGTCGTCATCAATGGTGAGGTCTGCCTTAATCCCGGTTACCGGGTCCAGCCCGGTGACTTCATCAAAGCTCGCGGCAAACGCATCGAACCGCTCGAAATTCAATCCATCGTCATGCACAAACCCCCCGGCTTGGTCTGCACCCGCCACGATGAGAACAACCGCGCCACCATCTACGAACTCCTTCCTCCGAGACTTCATCATCTCGCACACGTGGGACGCCTTGATCTGGATTCCGAAGGACTCCTCATCCTGAGCAATGACGGCGAGCTCTCTCAAGCGCTCACCCACCCCAGCCACAGCATCAAAAAGGTGTATCAAGTTACCACCGAGAACGCCTTCGAGAACTCGATCCTCAGCCAGCTCGAAAAAGGAGTCTTTACCGAAGTCGGGAAAGCACGCGCCGTTTCGGTCAAACGACTCTCTTCCCGCCGCATGGAAATGGTTCTTAACACCGGCCTCAAACGGCAAATCCGCTACATGATCCAGGCCGTAGGTCACCGCGTAAAACGCCTCGTGCGCGTTCGTATCGGTGACCTCACCATTAATACCCTGAAGCCTGGAAAATTCCGCTTTCTCGAAAAATCCGAGCGCGATGCCCTCATGGCTCTTTCGGAGAAAAAGACGAACAAGCGGAGATAAGGATCGGAATTGAAGAATCCTGCCTCATTCCGCAATTCAGGAATTGTCGGCACGGTGATTGCCTTGTTACCTTCTCTCATCAACCAATGAGTAAGAATATCGAAAGCCACCTCACCGAAGATCGCCTCTTCAAGCCCTCCAAGGAGTTTTCAAAAAAGGCCCGTATTAAAAGCATGGCGCAGTACAAGCGCATGTATCAGGAATCCATCGAGAAACCCGGCGTTTTTTGGGCCAAAGAAGCCAAGGAACTCGCTTGGCAAAAGAAGTGGACCAAGGCCCTCGATTGGAAAGCTCCCTACGCCAAGTGGTTCGTAGGCGGAAAACTCAACGTCTGCGAAAGCTGCGTCGATCAACACCTCACCAACGGCCGCGCCAACAAAGCAGCCATCATCTGGGAAGGCGAGCCCGGCGAAACCCGCACCCTGACCTACCGCCAACTTCACCGCGAAGTTTGTAATTTCGCCAACATCCTCATTGCCAAGGGCATCAAACCGAAGGACCGCGTCATGATTTACATGCCCATGACGCCGGAGGCGGTCATCGCGATGCTCGCTTGCGCCCGCATCGGAGCAGTCCACTCCGTCATTTTCGGAGGGTTTTCCGCCGATTCCATCGTCGACCGCCTCGAAGATTGTAAAGCCAAGGCGATCATCACCAGCGATGGCGGTTATCGTCGTGGCGGAGTCGTGCAGCTCAAAAAGAACGTCGATGACGCTCTCAAAAAATACAAGGACGTCGAAACCGTCATCGTCCATCAACGCATCGGCTCCGAAGGCGCACCCGTCAAAATGAAGCGCGGCCGCGATCTTTGGTGGCACGAGGAAGCGGCAAAAGTTTCCTCAAAGCACGAAGCCAAAGCCTTCGATAGCGAACACCCCCTCTTCATCCTTTACACCTCCGGCTCGACCGGAAAACCCAAGGGCATCCTCCACACTTGCGGCGGCTACCTCACCGGCACATACGCCACCTGCAAATACATTTTCGACATGCAGGATGACGACGTTTACTGGTGCACCGCCGACGTCGGTTGGATCACCGGACACTCCTACATCACTTACGGACCACTCGCCAACGGCGTCACCCAGGTCATGTATGAAGGCGCACCCAATCACCCCGACTTCGGCCGCTTTTGGGATATCGTCGAAAAATACAGCGTCACTATCTTCTACACCGCGCCCACCGCGATCCGTGCTTTCATCAAAGCCGGCGACCAGTTTCCAGACTCGCGCGATCTTTCCTCACTCCGCCTCCTCGGCACTGTGGGCGAGCCCATCAACCCTGAAGCATGGATGTGGTATCATACCAGAATCGGAGGTGAACGTTGCCCCATTGTCGATACCTGGTGGCAGACCGAAACAGGCGCAATCATGATCTCGCCCCTTCCCGGTTGCACCACCACCACTCCCGGAACCGCCACCCTCCCCTTCTTCGGGGTCGATGCCGCCATCCTCGATGAAACCGGCGAAGAAGTCGGACCCAACGAAGGCGGAAAGCTTGTCATCAGAAAACCCTGGCCAGCGATGCTCAGGACAATCTATGGCGACAAAAAGCGCTATCGTGATACCTACTGGAATGATTACGACGGGATCTACACCGCCGGAGACGGAGCTCGCCGCGACAAGAAAGGCAACTTTTGGATCACCGGCCGTCTTGATGATGTTTTGAACGTCTCGGGCCACCGTCTCGGCACCGCCGAGGTGGAGAGCGCCCTCGTCTCGCATAAGGTCGTAGCCGAATCAGCAGTCGTGGGCCGCCCTCACGAAATCAAGGGCCAGGCCGTCGCCGCCTTCGTTACCGTGAAGAGCGGCGTCAAAACCTCTGACGAACTCGCCAAGGAACTTCGAAATCACGTCGGAAAAGTCATCGGAGCAATTGCCAAACCTGATGAGATTTACTTTACCCCCGCCCTTCCAAAAACGCGCTCGGGAAAAATAATGCGCCGACTTTTGAAAGAATTAGTTGCAACCGGTGAAGTGTCGGGGAACGTTTCCACTTTGGAAGACCATCAGGTTATTGCAGACCTCCAGTCTCAGCTAAAAAAATAACTCCTTCATGACCCGCACACGCTTCTCTATCGCCGCACTGCTTCAATCCTTTGGAATCATTCGCAAAACCAAGCGCCTTACCGACTCCGCCTTCGAAATGCACTTGATGCAAGACGGCGAAGAACTTCTCGGGTCATTTTGCTGGCGGAATCTCGAAGAAATCGAAGACCTCTCGATGGAGTATTGGAATCTTCGTCGGATGGACCGCGAAGAACAGGCTCTCATGCAGAAACTCCGCGAGTCTGAAGACTCTCTCACGGCCGCACAGGCCAATCGTGCTGACTTCGTCGATCGCTCAAGAGATATCGGCCAGAACCTTTTTCAGAAACGAGAGGACCTCTTTCAAAAGGTTGAAAATCTAAATATCGAGCGGGATGAGCTGATGGGCGAAGCGACCGCGACCAAGCGAAAGCATGCAGCCTTGAAGATGAAAGCCGAAGTCCTCAGGGAAGAAGGCGACGCGAACAAAGAGAAACTCGAGAAATGCGGAGAAGTCCTCAAAGACCTTAAGGAAGAATTCACTGCCAGAAAATCTGTCTTGACTAAAATCAACGCGAGGATCTCAGCCCAACAAGAGAAATTGGCCGGACTTCAAGTCAAGATCGACGAGAAGCTCGAGAGCTCTAAAGGCGACGCTACCGAGTCCTTTGCACAAATCAGTGAGGCCAACCGGGACATCACAAACTACCGCTCCGAGCTTGGGCTCCTCAATGAAGAGCAAGGCGCAGTTTTCCGGGAAGTCGGACGCTTCCTGAATCTTAATGCAACACGGGAAGACTGCCGAAAATCCTGTGAGGACCATCGGGGCCTGCTCGAGCAGACTCGTCTCCTTTATCGATCGATTCAATGGAATCGCCGGCTGATCGAGCGCGTCACCAAGTAAAAAAAAGCGGCGCTTCCCCATGGAAAGCGCCGTCTTTGGTAAGAAAAATAACTTCGCTTAGGAAGTGACCCGCATCGGCATGAGAACATAGAGGAAAGCATCCTCGGTGCGCAGCACTCCGGGGCTCATCTCGTCAATCAGGTCGAGATGAATCACATCTTCTTCAAGACTCTTCAGGGGAGCCATCAGAAACTCAGGGTTAAAGGCGATCGAGAACTCCTTGCCCTCATACTTCACTTCAAGAGTTTCATTGGCCTCACCAATGTCAGGACTGTTCGCCATAACATCGACGGTATTATGGCCGAAGGTGAGCTTGACCGAATTCGACTTTTCGGAAGATAGAAGTGACACACGCCGGGTAGTCTCCAGAAGCTGCTCACGACTGAGCGTAAGTCGCTCTTTGGACTCGCCGGGAATCACTTGGCGGTAATTCGGATAATTCCCCTCGATGAGCTTGCTCACAATGATACTCGAACCGATTTCGAAGCACACCTGATTGTCTGAAAGCTTCAGCAGAAGGTCACCCTCGGTGCTCAAGTGACGCTGCAGTTCCTGCACCGCCTTTGTCGGGACGATAAAGTCAACTTCGTGGCTGGATGGGAACTCAAGCTCGTGGTCAACCATCGCAAGACGGCGACCATCAGTTGCTACGAGAGTTAACTTACCCTCTTTGAAGGAGGCGAAAATTCCATTCAAAACATAGCGGGTCTCATCCGTAGAAATCGCGTAGGAAGTCTTCTTGAGGCCATTACGAAAAATTTCCTGGGGAATCTTGTATTCCTTAGCGTCTTTGAAATCTGCGAGCGGAGGGAATTCCGCATCGGCCAGCCCGATGATCTTGAAAAAACTGGGTCCACTTTTAATAGAGGCCACGTTTTTGCTGTCCACCGAAACCTCGATTTCAGCAGATGGCAACTCACGAATGATGTTCACCAGTCGCTTCACCGGCAAAGTCGTTGCACCCGGCTTGGATACCTCGGCCTGAGCCGTGCCGCTCACCCCGACATCCAAGTCGGTCGTGGTCAGGCGCAAGCCCTCCTCATTCGCCTCAATAAGTACGTTGGAAAGAATTGGAAGAGTCGTTCGACTACTCACCACATGCTGCACCTGCTGCAACCCATCTAAAAAGGCCTCTTTTGCGATTCTGAACTTCATAGAAATCACGCCCATGCGGGCTTAGATGAAACTTGGCTTCCCTACCAAGGATTGGCAAGTATTTCCTTAGGATTTGAAAACTAAATTTCAGCGCTCTAATTGGGACGTCAGCTTCTCAACGGCTCCCTTCACCTCAACCTCGGTCTCCATGTCGGCCTTCACCTTTTTACAGGCATGAATCACCGTCCCGTGGTCCCGCTTCCCAAAAGCGTCCCCAATTTCGACGAGAGAGAGCTTTGTGAGCTGCCGTGAGAGATACATCGCCACCTGACGGGGAAAGGCAATACTAGCGGGACGACGACGGCTCCTCATGTCCCCCAGATTGATTCCGTAGTAGTCCGCAGTCGTTTTCTGAATCTGCTCGATCGTGATCTGACTTGTATTCTCATCACGCACCAGATCCCCCAGAAGTTCGTCCACCTTCTCGATCGACATCGGCTCGGACGAGAGAAAACTGTAACTCGCCACCCGGGTCAAAGCTCCTTCAAGACGACGCACATTACTCTTAATCGAGTTCGCGATGTGAACGACGACGTTATTATTCAACTCCACCTTCCACTGCTCCATCTTGCGACGAAGGATGGCAACGCGGGTCTCAAAACCCGGAGGCTGCAATTCCACCGTCAGTCCGCTTTCAAAACGGCTGATCAACCGAGGCTCCAGAGTCTGGATTTCCGGAGCCGGACGATCACAAGTCAAAATCACCTGGGTCTGGGAATTCAGGAGAGCATTAAAGGTGTGAAAAAATTCATCCTGCGTCCGCTCCTTGCCCGCCAAAAACTGAATATCATCGATCAACATCGCATCGGCATGGCGATAGGCCTTGCGAAACGCATCCAAATTCCCCTTTCGAACCGCCTCAATAAACTCGTTCGCAAAATGCTCCGCTGTCAAAAAGACCACCTTCGCCTTCGGGTCATTCGCCAAAAGCTGCTGTGCCACCGCCGACATCAAATGGGTTTTTCCAAGCCCGGGCTTTCCATGAATGAAAAGCGGGTTGAAACTCCGACCTTCCTGGTAAGCGACCGCCGAACACGCCGCATGGGCGAACTCACTATTGTCCCCCACCACGAAGCTCTCGAAATCGAGCTCAGGATTAATTCCCAAACGCTTCAAGCGACGCTCAAAGGCCACTCCTTTTGCCGTCATATCCGGAGTCACGACCTTCACCTGACCACCCGAGCGGGACTTGCGCGCCGCTTGCTTCGGCTCCTCCACAACCGGGACCTCCTGCCCCTTCACGATGACCTTCGGGGAACAATGAATTCCAGCTCCTTCCGCGAAGGCTGCCCGGAGCTCATCCATGTAATTTGTTTCGATCCAAATTTGGTGCATATCCGACTGCACTCCGACGACTCCAGGCTGCTCATCAGCGTTCACCAACTCGGCATTTTTAAACCATCTCAGAAACGCGTCATCGCTGATGTATTCGCTCAGTTTCGCCCTGACTTTTTCCCAAACAATGCTGTTCCCACCTTCATTTCTAGTATCTTCGTTTTTTGAATCATGGGCGTCTCCTCCTTCCGTGTTGTTTCTCATTACTGGGGTTTACTAACTAAAGTTTTTAAGAATCCCGACCGCCTCTTGCGAACAACTTCGCGGTGCAGTCGAGGCTCTGAAACTGCCCCCGTGTTGTGCCCCTCGAAAACTAAATTCCTCACTAAATTTTTTACAGAAAAAACAGCTATTGTTCCACAACTGATCCACGGTTTTTTCAAAAAAAATCACCCTTGAAACGTTCGTTAACTCACCTTAATCAGTCCTTCATTTTAGCTCCAATGAGACCTCCGGCGAGAGTCAATAAAGTCCCCACCGGCCACATCCAGAAGTAACCCACCAAAGGCTCTACATTTCCAGCTTCGTTCAGGGTGTAGGTCGGCAGCGTCGCCAACCAATCAACGCCCCCCGTCACCTTCGCCACCAAGACCCACACATCCATCCTCACGAACATCGTTAAAATAAAGGAAGCACAAGCCCCCCAGAGGATTCCTTTAAAGCTCCCCTTACCAATCAAAGCACACAGGAACATCCCCAATAAAGGCCCCATCGTGTAACTCGTCATGCCAAACGCAAGTGGCAGAATTGGAACGCCTAGATTATCCTTTACGATATTCATTAGGATCGTAAACGCCGTCAGCGATACCCCCCAAATTACAACCCACTTTCGCGACTGCCTCACCAACATATTTTGGTCCAAATCCTTATTGTTCTCAGGGTTATGAATCAGCGAGATCGTCGTCTGACTCAACGCCGCCAAGATCGAATCCAAACTCGAAATCGCGGCCGCAAAAACCCCCGCCAAAATCAAGCCCGCCAGTCCCGCCGGCAACTCCGTGACAATCCAAATCGGAAACACCATATCGCCATCCTTCGGCTGCCCGCCATTGGCAAGCGTTGCAGCTTCCCCACCCTTCTGAATCGCCAACTCTGCCGCAGCCGCTCCCTCGGGAGGATTCAGGTAGTAATAAGTAAACAAGGCCGCCCCCACCAATAACATCAAGTAAGTCAAAGCCTGTCCTACCGAACTCCAGATAATCGCCTTCTTCGCATCACCGGCATTCTTACAACAGAACATCCGCTGCGCATTCAACTGATCCACCCCAAAGGCCGTCAAATTCTGAAACGGCACCGCAATCACCGCCACCCAGAAGGTAAACTGCAAATCAGGCCCGATTCCCCAAGCCGCATCCCACGTCTTCGTCTTCCCGGCATCCGTAGCCGTGCTCCAGATCGTGCTCCATCCGCCATCGATCGAATTACAAATCCAAAAGAGCGTAAACAAGCCCCCAAAGGTAAAGAGGACAAACTGCATCACATCCGTCCAAATCACCGTCCGCATTCCCCCCATCAAAGTCCACCCGATCGCAAACACTCCAATGATCAGGATACAAAGCTCAAACGGCAAACCCGTCACCACCCGTAGTGGCAAGGCCGCCACCAAAATCCGCACACTCTGACCCAAAATCGAACCCACCGTAAAAAAACCCGTCGCCAGCGTCTTCAACTGCGGCTTGATCCGCCTCCCCATATAATCATAGGGACTATAAATTTCATCCTCGTAGAAAACCTTCACAAAGACCATTCCCACAATCACCCGCCCCATAATCGAACCAATCCCCCACAACATGTAAGTAAAGTCCCCACCTGCCGCCAAAACTCCGCCCGGCACTCCGATAAACGTCACCCCGCTAATTTCAGTCGCGATGATCGACCCACAAACCGCCCACCACGGCAGCGACTTTCCTCCCGCAAAAAAGTCCTTAATCGTCGCCTGCTTCCCTCCCATATAATGCCCAACCACCGTGGTCAGAATCAAATATCCAAAAAGAACAACCCAGTCCGCAGTGGTAAACCATCCATTCATTGGTACTGAGATTGCCCACTTCCCGCCCACCTGTCCATCCTCGACAAAATTCTTCTCCTGACACCCTATTAATCTTGTGACCCCAGCCCCCTCGCCCTAGCGTCCAGAAACCGATTAAGGAGGATTATTATTAGCGACGAAAAAACACGAATCGTTGGAATCATCCCAGCCCGCTGGGCCTCGACCCGCTTCCCCGGAAAGCCCCTCCACCCCCTTCTCGGCAAGCCCCTCCTCCAACACGTTTTCGAACGCGTCTCCCTCTGCCAGGAGCTCGATGAACTCGTCATCGCCACCGACGACGACCGCATCGCCGCCCTCTGCGACACCATCGGAGCCCGTGCCGTTCGCACCCGTGCCAATCACCCCACCGGCACCGACCGCATCGCCGAAGCGGCCGAACAATGCCAGGCCGCCACCCACGTCATCAATATCCAGGGCGACGAACCCCTCCTCGAACCTGCCCTCGTCGACACCCTCGCCCGCACCCTCCGCGAGGATCAATCCCTCCCCATGATCACCGCCGGGAGTCCACTCGATGACCCCAAACTCATTGCCGATCCCAACATCGTCAAACTCACCCTCAACCGCCTCCACAACGCTCTCTACTTTTCCCGCTCCCCCATCCCCTATCGTCGCAGCGACGTCCCCTCCCTTCCGACCTACCGCCACCTTGGCATCTACGGCTACCGCGTTGACTTCCTCCAACGCTTTATCTCCCTCCCCCCTTCGCCGCTCGAACAAGCCGAAGGCCTCGAACAACTTCGCGCCCTCGAAGACGGGGCCACCATCCGCGTCCATCTCACCGAACACGAAGCCATCGGCCTCGATTCACCTGATCAAATTCCACTCATCGAATCTCTCCTCGCCGCCTCGCAATGAAATATATCTTCGTCACCGGAGGAGTCGTCTCCTCTCTCGGAAAAGGACTCGCCGCCGCCTCCATCGGCACCCTTCTCGAACACCGCGGCCTCAAGGTCCAGATCCAGAAATTCGACCCCTACCTCAATGTCGATCCCGGCACCATGTCGCCTTACCAGCACGGTGAGGTCTACGTCCTCGATGACGGCGCCGAGACCGACCTCGACCTCGGCCACTACGAACGCTTCACCCACGGGAAGCTTTCTCAACTCAACAGCCTCAGCTCCGGCCAGGTCTTCGAAACCGTCATCCAAAACGAACGTGCCGGCAAATACCTCGGGGCCACCGTCCAATTCATCCCCCACGTCACCGACGAGATCAAAAAGCGCCTCAATCTCGCTACCGAAAGCAACCCCGAGACCGACGTCATCATCACCGAGATCGGCGGCACGGTCGGCGATATCGAAGGACACCTTTTCCTCGAAGCCCTCCGCCAATTCGCCCTCGACGTCGGCAAGGAAAACGTCTGCTTCATCCACGTCACCCTTCTCCCCATGGTGAAGGCGGCCGGTGAAATCAAGACCAAGCCCACCCAACAATCCGTCGCCAAACTCCGCGAAATCGGCATCCAACCCGATATCATCATCTGCCGCACCGAACACGATCTCGACGACGACAACCGCAGTAAAATCGCGATGTTCTGCAACATCAAAAAGAAAAATGTCGTCGCCTTCCGCGATGTCGAAAATACGATCTACGAATGCCCCCTCGATCTTCGCAAGGACAAGATCGACCGCCTCGTCACCAATGTTCTCGGCCTCGAATCCGAGACCCCCGACCTCGCCCGTTGGGAAAGCTTCGTCCACCGCCTCGTCAATCCTTCCCTCAAAACCACCATCGCGGTCGTCGGAAAATACATCGAGCTCAACGACGCCTACAAGTCCATCTACGAATCCCTCACGATCGCCGGTGCCGAGCACGACACCGCCATTGAAGTCATTAAAATCGACGCCGAAGACCTCGAAAAAAAAGGAGCAAAAACCGTCATCGGAAAGGTCGATGGCATCCTCGTTCCCGGCGGCTTCGGCGAACGTGGAATCGAAGGGAAAATCCTCGCCGCCCAATACGCCCGCCAAAACAAGATCCCCTACTTCGGGATCTGCCTCGGCATGCAAATCGCCACCATCGAGTTCGCCCGCAACGTCTGTGGAATCGAAAAAGCCAACTCCACCGAATTTAAAAAGAAGACCAGCCACCCCGTCATCAGCCTGCAAGAAGAGCAACTCGGAGTCACCGATCTCGGCGGCTCCATGCGCCTCGGCTCCTGCGAATCAACCCTCGTTCCTGGCACCAAATCATACGAACTCTACGGCGGCGTCGACACCATCCACGAACGCCACCGCCACCGTTGGGAATTCAACCCCGCCTACCGCGAGCAACTCGAAGCCGCCGGCCTCACCATCGCTTCGGTGTCCAAGACCGAGGGCCTCGTCGAGATCATCGAAATCGCCGATCATCCCTTCTTCGTCGCCGTGCAATTCCACCCCGAGTTTAAATCCAAGCCAAACTCACCTCACCCCATCTTCTCCGGCTTCGTCAAAGCCTCCCTCCAAAAAGCTGCAACAACGTAGCAGAGGCTCTTAGCCTCTGCTAGCAGCCTCCCCGCCCTCAACCATCCACCATCCATGAACGCAGCCCGCCTCATCGTCGGCCTCTCCGGCACCCAACTCACCGCCGAAGAAACGACCCTCTTCCGGGAAATCCAGCCCGCCGGCTACATTCTCTTCTCACGGAACCTGGAATCAGCCCAACAGATCCGTGAACTCACCGACTCCCTCGCCGCCCTCACCCTCGACCGCCCCTTCATCTCCATCGACCAAGAAGGCGGCCGCGTCTGGCGCACCCGTGAATTCAGCTGCGCTCCACCTGACGCCGCCACCTTCACCGCCAAAGCAAACCCAAAACAAATCGCGCAATTCGGGGCCTTTACCGGTCAACTTCTCGAGATCCTTGGCATCAACCTGAACTTCGCCCCCGTCCTCGACCTAGGCCACCACCCCGAGCAAAACAACGGCCTCCGCGGTCGCTGCTGGGGCCGCGATTCCCAAACCGTCATCAACAACGCTGGCACCTTTAATCGCTGGATGCGAAAGCAAAATATCCTCTCCTGCGGAAAACACTTCCCCACCAACGGCCTCGCCCTTAGCGACCCCCACCACGACCTCCCCATCGCCGACATCTCGCGCGCAGATCTCCTCAAAGAAGACCTCATCCCATACACCGCCCTCATGCCCGAGTTGGACGCCATCATGGCCTGCCACCTCAACTTCCCGCAGCTCGACCCCGAAATGCCCGCTTCCCTGAGCAAAAAAATCCTCACCGGCCTCCTCCGCGACCAACTCGGCTACGAAGGCCTCATCCTCACCGACGACCTCGACATGGGAGCCATCGTCAGCCACTACGGTCGCGGAAATGACATCAAGCTCGCCCTCGAAGCCGGTGCCGACATCGCCCTCGTCTGCCACGAAATGGCCAGCCTCCCCGCCGTCCTCGAAAAACTCAACCTCCACGACGACGACGCCCTCATCCGCATCGAAAAGCGCCGCCGCAAACTCCACCGCCCCCCCAACTTCACCGAAACCCGCTGGGACAAAATTAACCAGCAAATGACCGACCTCACCCGAGAAGTCGTCGGCCAAGACCGCTACGAGCCAAGCCAGCCCATCCAAAGCCCTGTCGAAGAATACTAGTTCCCCGTCCATTACCCCCACCACCCAAGCAGCAAACTGACGGAGCACCCAAGTAGCAATCCGACGAGCACATAAGTTTTAATCTGCCGCCCCCCCGGGTTACAATCTGCCAAGAATGACAGATCCTAATCCAGAGAATGCCTACCTGACCCGCCACCAGCGCGGAGCCTTGGAATAGTGAAGGCTGAAATTTAATTTTGAAGTTCTTTTTAAAGCGTAAGGGATCTGAAAAAGCCCACCGCGCCTATTCAAGGGCACGGTATTCTGTTGTAAACTAGTCTGGATTAGACGCCCCCAAGAGTTGTTCGGCCCACTCTTCGGCTTCGGCCACGGCTCCTGCTTTATGAAGTGATTCTACCGCAACCTTGAGACAGAATTTTCGTTGCATCAGGTCTTGCATCGCATCAATGTAAGTGACTGATTTTCCGGGGTGATTTCCCATCAATTCCATGACGGTGTATCTGAGTAGAGAATCCCGTTCAGCTTTCTCTCTAATGCCCAAAACTGTGGTAATTGCGTCTAAATCACCTGACCGAGTCATCCCTTTCAAAAGAGGCTTTCTGTCGACGATCGGAATGGCTAACATCACGCCCTCATCGATTGGGCCCAGAGCTTTCTCAGCACCCACTGCTGTAAGGAATCCTGAAAATTGCATGATATGATCAGAACGATTCAGAATCTCGAAGAGCCTGATTTTCTCAGAAACGTCGTTTGAGATTCCAGCCCCAGATTCCAAGCTGGTCGTGAATTTGAGGAGACGGGTCTTTGCTCCTGTATGGTTTTCGCTACCTCCCTCCAGTTCCTCGGAAATTTCTCCAATCTTACCAAAATCACCACTCACGAGGAGATCTGCTCTCAAGGCATTTTCCAACTCCTCGAAAAACAACATGGCTTTTACCTCTAAATTTTCAGGTAGAAATTCTAAGATCGAAGCTCCCTCCAAAATCCTTTTAGCCGACCCTCGAGCTTCAGCGCGTAACAATGCCTTCTCTCCTGATTTGCGAATCCCATGTGCTGAAATGGACCTCGGATCCATCTTTGCGTCGTTCAAGATTCTCCCTCTCTCTGGCCAACAGGCTGCGATTGGGCCGTATTCCGATTAGAGAGCTTAGTCGTGCCATCGTGACTCACTTTCTCTTTTGGATGGTCAAGAGTCCACCAGAATGCCCCCAGTATAGAAACCACCAGCAGAACAAGAGCAGGGGCTAGATATGGGGAGCTGTTACTATCTCTCGTCGACTGATGTCTTCCACCTGGTTCACGCGACCTTCGTCGAGCTCGGAAAAAAGGGGGCAGCGAAAAAAGGGGTCAGGTGATAAATATTGCAATTAACTCTTCTTCATCCAACATCCTCCCATGCCTAGAACGCCTCGTATCCAATACCCTGGAGCTTTCTAGCATGTCATGGCACGGGGAAATCGTCGGGAGAATATTGTTCTTGGCCACCTCAACCCCGTGAGAGCTGGAATGATCAAACAGGGGCAAGGTTTCGATGAAAGCCCTTGGACAAGTCTGCGCGAATACCGCAAACCTCCCACAAAACGCCAGCCCTGGATCGCTCCCTCATCCGGGTTTGACGCGGTTGGCCTGGAAGAGACCTCCCGGGGGCGCAAGGCCTACATAACCCGGTTGGAAAATCTCTAATTACATTATGATGAAATATTTAGATAGCCTTCAGATAGTGCCTCTCACTGATGTAGATGGTCACTTTTTCGAGCATTGCTGTGAGGTAGGCAATCACTTGCTCTTTGAGTCGAACAATATCCGGTTTTGAAAATTCTCTTCCCACAGCCGCGAATGATTTTACGCCGTGGGCCAAGTCATTCCGATTCGTCTTTACGGTGAGAAGGGCCTCGCCATCGACACCGGGGCGCTCAATGCCATACTCATCCACCAGTTCTCGAATCTTCCGGGCATCGACGTTTCCGGAAACGAGATTTTCTTTCTGGAAAGTCTTACCGATGATGTCTCGGCTGAGTTCATTGAGTTTTGGAAAAATACTTCCGATGTTGTGTTTCTTGAGGTTTCCCAAAATCACCTTTCTTAGCTCATCCCGGCATTCGTCAAACGAGATTCCTTGGCTCACTAGCTCATCAAATACTGCCTCCACTGCATTGCTTACGGTGGATTCCATCAGATTGTAGAGGAGTAAAATCGTGCTGGAATTGAAAGTTCGCAGAAGGTCGTCTTTGACTCGGCTTCCATAGGCAGCTTCATTTCCTCGTTCACGAGTCAAGCGGACGGCACCGTCATCGACATCAACGATAAATTTGAGATAGGCTTCGATCTCTGATACTCTTCCCCGAAAATCATCTTCTACGGCAGTCATCATGATTTCCCAAGGAGTTGGTCGCGAACAAACTCAATGCGAGCGACGATTTTCGGCCGAGAATTGCTGGAGTCGGATCGCATGTGTGCAAGAAATTCTTCTGAAGTTACCCAGTCAATATTCCTCACGGAAAGATCTGGTTTCTCCCGCAGGGCAAGAGCAGTTCCAACGGAAAGAGCTTCAAAACGGATGCGAGGCGTCCTTGCATGTCCCTTCTTTTTACTGAAGCCGTCGGGAAAATTCTTTTCAACAAAGGCCAGCATCCCATTCCATTCTTTTTGAAATTCGGCCTTATTCACGTCATCGAAACTCGATTGGCTCTCAAGAAATTCATTCAAAAAATCGACCACCTTGCGACCAAATTTTTTGTAGTTATTTAGGTAGGCGAAAAATCTGAGCACGAATTCCTGTCCTTCACGGCGCTCAAGTGCAGCTTCGCTCAGAGGTGTCAATTTTTTGAATAAAACCTGTTCGGAGCATTCTCTCACAAATCTCAAAAATGGCCCGTCCTGAACTCCCCAGCGGACTTCCATGTCATTAAGTTTCAGGCTTCCTGTGTTGATTCTGCTGAAAATATCACGCCTGATGTTTTCATCGGCACCTTCACGGAGTTCGATCATCCTCATGGTGTGGCGCCCGAAGCGTCGCTGTCTAACTAAAGGCAGATCAGAGAAGGTAAAATTATTTAATGAGGTAAGACGCTCCAGACCGGTCAGGGTGAGTTGATCAGTCATGAAATTTGCCAAAGTTCGCACCCGCTGAGAGCCATCCACGATTTCGACCCGCCCTTCCTGCCCCTTCACGTCAGCGACAAACAGAAGAGGAATCGGAAGTCCCATCAGGACTGATTCGATAAATCGAGATTGATGCTTTTCTGGCCACACCAACTCCCTCTGATAATCAGGAACGAAGAAATCGTTATCATCTTCCTCTATCCTATCGAGATACTTGGAGACGATCACTTCTACTGGATACTCCCTGGTATCGTAGTCGATGATTTTGTGATGCTCGGCAATCTGCTCTTCAGCCAGCTGTCGTTCTGCTTCAGTAATCGTTTGTAAGGGGTCTTTAGGCATGGTGGGCGAGATGATTTGAGATGGATTGTCCGATAGCTTTTCCTAATAGTACAGGGACAGCGTTTCCGATTAGACGACCTACGGTTGCAATGGATGCTTTTGAGTCTGGTTCAATGAATTCGTAGTCCTCAGGAAAGGATTGTAAAATGGCCCCTTCGCGGAGAGTGATGGCCCGGTTTTGTTCGGGATGCCCAAAGCGCCCGTTCCCAAAGCCGAAAAACTGAGTAGTAATGGTCGGTGATGGCGAATCCCATTCCATACGGCCGTAGACACTGGCGTAGTATTTTCCGCTATCGTTGCGATGGCATTTTGCGACAAGATGATTTGGCCAGTCTCGCCAGCATCCTCCAGGTTTGGAGGCTTTCATTCGCTTTAAGTTTAACGGAGAAAGTCGACAGGATCGATGCATTGGGTCAGCTGTGCCCTGACCTGCCTTGAGCTTTGGTAGATGAGAAATCGCTTCCCTCACGGTCGGAGCATTTTTCACTTTAAGAGTGATAAGCTCGATTGGCCCAAGCCGTGATGCGAGAAGAACAAGCCGTCGTCGCTGCTGGGGAATGCCGTAATCAGGGCAGTAAGCGATAGTGTGGCTGACGTGATAACCTTCGCTTTCTAACAAATTAGTGAATTGTGAGACGACCTCGTGGCGTTGAATTTCTGGAACATTTTCCATGCTCACAATTTCTGGCTTAACCGCCTTGATCAAGCGGCCAAACTCCAAAAGCAGCCCCCATTTAGCATCATCTTTAGTATCGCTCCCTTGTGTGTATTTCGAAAATGGTTGGCAAGGGGCGCATCCAACTAGAATTCGGGTTTTTCCTATTGGGTAAAGTGCTTCGACTTCCTCTGCCGAAAGATCTGCTACGCTTTTTAGCTTAAATCGTGACCCAGAGTTATTTTTCTCATAAGGGAAGCCGCACGCTGGATCATTATCGTAGCCTGCCACCACCTCAATTCCGCTATCCTTGAGGCCTCTCGTTAACCCGCCAGCTCCACAGAAGAGATCTACCGCAACTGCGCTGGATCCCTTTTCAGAGGGCGTGTTTTTCGGAGAGGTCACGGTAGGAATAATAGGAGAATTTTTCCCTTCATCAAGCGTCAACGCGTCGAAGGCCCCGCTTTCAAGAAGGTCATTCGCTTGGGGGGGAATATGCCGGGGGGGAAATATGCCGGGCATAGCGAAACTTCTCCTCCCGTGGAATAAATACTGACGATGGACGACACGTGAAGAAATATGGTAGGCCGCCAAATCCGGCAACGTCCCATCAGAATCATGAGGAATAATCAGTCTCGGA
>JBLHUR010000007.1:0-65998 GCA_047629805.1 Akkermansiaceae bacterium
GCCTCGGTGGGTCAGTCGCCTTCGCTCGCCGACCTTGTCAAAATGGTTCACCCCAAGCCTGACAACGCGGAACGCGAAGCCTTCTACGCCTGGTTGATCGGCAAGCCCTACGACCTCGAAAAACTCCCCTCGCCCGTGAAAGAGTATGAAGCATGGAAAATCACCAAAATCGGCCCCGTGCCTGACGTGCCTTTCCAAATGCTCACCGCTCTCGACCTTGGCCAAAAGGAATGGACCGAAATCGCCCGGAATGCCCCTTGGCAAATGACTCGCATGAATCTCAACACCTTTGCCCGCCACGGCGTGTTTCAGGAAAAGGGACTCGACGAAATCATCGCCACGCGGCTCGCCAACCGCGCGCCCATCAAGCGCTCACGCGTGTTTCCCTACCAGCTTCTCGCCGCGTATCTCAACGCCGGTGCCGAGGTCCCCAAGCGGGTGACCAACGCCCTGCAAGTTGCGCTCGAGATTGCCACGGAAAACATCCCAACAGTGCCTGGTCGCGTCGTGATCTGCCCTGACGTCTCCGCATCCATGCAGCAAGCCGTCACCGGTAATCGTCCGGGCTCCACCAGCAAGGTTCGTTGTCTCGATGTCGCCGCCCTCATTGCGGCTGCCATCCTGAGAAAGAACCCCGAGGCCCTCGTCCTGCCCTTCATGAATGATGTCGTCAAAGTGAACCTCAACCCACACGACTCCATCGTCACAAATGCGCAGAAACTCGCCAGCCTTCCCGCTGGTGGAACCAACTGTAGCGCCCCTCTTAAATGGCTCAACAAACATCGCCGCAAGGCCGACTTCATCTTCTTTGTTTCCGACAACGAATCATGGATCGACTCACCCAACTACGGTTGGTGCGGCGGCGGAAAAACCCAGACCATGAAAGAGTGGCAGCAAATCCAACAACGATCGCCCAAAGCCAAGATGGTGTGTCTGGACATTCAGCCCAACTCCTCATCCCAAGCCATCGAGCGCGACGACATCATGAACATCGGAGGCTTCTCCGACCAAGTGTTTGAAGTCGTCTCCCGCTTCACCAAAAACGAACTCAGCAACGACCACCTCGTCGGTGAAATCAAAAAGATCGAAATCCGGACTTCGATCAAAGCCGCGAGCGCTTAACAAATAACACAAACCGGGGGCAGCATCCGGGCTGCCCCCACCCTCAACTTTCAAACCCAATCCTTGGCGAATGCCTGGAAGACTCCATTGGCTCTATTGGTCGCTGGTTCAAATCCAGCCCCGCACCCGCGGGTAGCTCAGCCTGGTAGAGCAGTAGGAAACGTCTTCCACCTCCTTGTCGCCAACCCCTCAAAAACCGAAAACTCTAAAAGTGGCGAATGCCGCATGAAACTACATCTACTAAATGCGTGGTCGTCGGTTCGAGCCCGACCCGGGCCACCAAATATGGCCCGGTAGCTCAGTCGGTAGAGCGCGAAACGTTTCAGCATCCCTTGTCGCCACTTTTTTTCTCCGCCATGAACAACGCAAACCAAACTCCCAGAATTCACACCAACGGGGAAACCTTTCTCATCAGCGCAAACGAAGCGGGGTTCGTCGAACTTCGAGACAAAATAACCTATCTCCTCGAAAATGACTCAGCAGAAATTTCACTACGAACCATTGATCCAAATGACATCTCAGCGATCCACCTCGACAACACCATCTCAGAACCAAAGCCGCAGTCAGCCCTATCTACCCTTTTCATCGCCACCATTCTAATCTCATTTTTAGCATCTTCGATCATAGGAGTAGCAACCATCATCGACTGGATCAGCTAAGGTCCTCAACCAAGTTTCGTCCATTTCGTAAGTTTCGTGATTGGCCAAATTCAGGAAGAGATATTCAACACAGATTTCGGATTGCTTACCGCAGATTACACAGATTTCTCCCGACCAACCTCACAAAACCCCTCAACTAAGCTTCTGCTTTTTCTGTGGTCAAAAACCACAACCCAAGCCCCTCAACCAACTTTACCACTATTCAAGAATGAACTCTAAAATCCACATCACCGGCCCTTCCACCGCCTTCATCCCTGCCCACGACTCCAAAGGGAAGCCCATCACCGTGATCGGAAACGAAGCGATCCGCGAGACCTTCTGCGACACCACCATCAAGCAGATTCAAAACTGCAAAGCTTCCCCCGGCGTCACTGAGGTCGTCCTTAACCCCGACGCCCACCTCGGCTACGGCGCTCCCATCGGCTGCGTCATGGCCTCGCCAACCCACATCTACCCCGGCCCCGTCGGAGTCGATATCAAGTGCTCCATGTCTCTCCTCCAACTCGACATTGACGACGAGGAAATCGCCGACAAGCGCATCCGTCGCGAACTCATCAAAGCGATCTGCGACCGCACCCCCACCGGGGCTGGCAGAGGTGCGCGTTCGGTTAAGAAAGGCCGCGAGATCGACGCTAACCTCGGAAAAATGGCCGTGACCCAGGGAGCCTCCAAAGAAGTTTGCGAAGCCCTCGGTATTCCCGCTCATTGGGCAAACCGCTGCGAAGACTCCGCGCACTTCGGGCACGACGGAACCGTCTCCACTCTCGAAGAGCGCCTCGATAAAATGCTCCGCGATGGCTACCACTCCCGCTTCCTCGGCAAGGCTCAACAGCTCGGCTCCTACGGTGGCGGAAACCACTTTGGTGAGGCTGAAAAAGTGACCATCAAGAAGAACCCCGCCGCGCAACGTGCCGCCGATGTCTTCGGCCTCAAGAATGGCAAAATCGCCTTCCTCTCCCACTGCGGGTCCCGCGGATTTGGTCACGATCTCGCCGCCGGTCAGTTCAGAGCGCTCGAAGCACACTTCGACAAGTGGGGTATCCCCTATCCTGCCGGTGACAAAAAACTCGTCTACGCTCCTCTCGGCACTCCCCAGGGAAACGCCTACCTCGATGACATGGCTCTCGGTGCCAACTTCGCAACCGTGAACCACCTCCTCATCAACCAACTCATCCTCGAAGCCTTCCAGGAAGTCCTTCCCGGATGCCAAGGTGAACTCGTCTACTTTATCAGCCACAACATCGCCCGCGAAGAAATCGTCAACAACATCCCGCAATGGGTCCACCGAAAAGGGGCCACCCGCGCCTACCCCGCGGGCCACTTTGCACTCAAAGAAACGCCCTTCTACAAAACCGGACACCCCATCCTCCTCCCCGGAAACCCCCGCGATGGCTCCGTTGTTATGGCCGCCCTCCCCGGTGCCGAAAAATCGTGCTACTCCGTCAACCACGGAGCGGGCCGAATCCTCGGACGAAAGGCCGCAAAACGCGCCCTCGATCAGGCGCAAGTGGACAAGGAACTCGATCACCACGATATCCTCTACAACGGCCGGAGCTATCCCATCGACGAAGCCCCCGACGCCTACAAAGATTTCGAACAAGTCCTAGCCAGCGTCGAAGAAGCCCAACTCGCCCATCAAGTCGCCCACCTCGCGGCCCGATTCGTGATCAAGGATTCCTCGGCTCCCGATGACTAACGTGGCGGGGGCTTCCAGCCCCCACGCCAACCCTCAACCCCTTCTAAACCAAACTCACCTTCCACCCATTCTTCTTCGCCCGATTCACAAACTTCCGATCAAAGGTCTTAACCTCCAATCCCTCCGCGCTCCCATGGTGCAAGGCATCTGCAAAATCAAACCCGCTTTCATAGGCGTTAATAACATTCAACATCATCGCGTTACGATCCACATGGACGTTCCTCAGTTTAAAAAGTGATCTCAATCCCAAAACAATCTCCTGTCTCGGGACTTCGTAGATAAATCTAAGAACCCATTCGGTCTCCAGAAACACCGTTTCGGGGAGGTTGACATGGTGTGTCCGGAATAACTCACGAGCACGGCGTGTTTGAGCAAGATTTTCTTCAATTAAAAATCGGACCAAGACATTAGTATCTGCAACTATCGTTTCCATGACTTACGAAACATTCCCCCAATTCCTTTGTGCATATCTTCAATCGTTACCCCTTTCACCTTCGACTTCAACATCCCACAGACATCATCGACCTCGAGAAAATCCTGATCATCAGTATTATTCCCCCGCTCAGAGAGAGTCAGAAGAATCTCCGCCTGCAAGCTCCGTGAATTCCTCTTCGCCCGCCTTTTGTAAAGGACATGCAAATCCTCCGGAATGTTTTTCAAAGTAATCGAAGCCATACCAAAATTTAGCAACCAAAACGGTTGCGTCAACCGAAATCAGCCATTGCCCTGAACGTCCCGGACACAGTGCCAGCCCCACAGCCCGTAGCAGAGGCTCTTTGCCTCTGCACGTCACCCGACCATGAAACCAAATCCAAAAGAACTCCAAACCCTCTTCCCTCCCAAGCGAATTCCCGCCCACGACGACCTGAGCATTCATGATGCCGTTCAATACGACAAAATGAGAATCCTTATCTTGAATGACCTCGACGGCGGACGAGGCTAAGATCCTTTCCTACGCCGCCAACTCCGATCCACAGGGCGAAACGCCCGCAGTCCATACAATGCTCCTCTCCATCACCAACAAAGGCCCCGACGCCGACGCACTCGGATACCTTCTCCACAAAAATCCCGCGAACGTTCACACCAGTTCGTTGGCCTTTGGAGAGGCCTTCGTCTTTTATCCGGACACCCCGGAAGGCGAATGCACCGCCGTTCTCCTTGTCGAAATCAACCCCATCGATCTCGTCCGCTCCAAAGGCGCTCGCCAGGCGAATTGGGCTCTCGGCCAATACGTCAACGACCGCCCCTACGTCGCCTCCTCCTTCCTTTCCACCGCGATCTCCCGCGTCTACGGCACTGCCCTCAACGGCACCTGCCAAAAGCGCCCCGAACTCGTCTCCCAAGAACTCGAACTCACCGTCAACCTCCCCGCCTTCCCCGCACCCGGCGGACGGGAACAACTTGAGCGCCTCTTCGGCCCTCTCGGCTACGAGATCACTTCCCAATCCGCCGTCCTCGATCCGAACTTCCCCGAATGGGGCGAGAGCAATTACCACAACATCACCCTCAGCAAAACCTGCACCCTCCAATCCCTCCTCCAACATCTCTTCGTCCTCATCCCCGTCTTCGACCGCCAAAAGCACTACTGGGTCGGTGAAGAGGAAATTGAAAAGCTCCTCAGCAAAGGCGAAGACTGGCTTGAAAACCATCCCGAACGTGACTGGATCGTCTCCCGCTACCTCAAGCACCAACGTGGTCTCACGCGGGAAGCCCTCGCCCGACTTACTCCAGAACCCGAGGAGCCAGAAGAAGAAGCCGAAGAACCCGAAGTTGAGAAGAAGATCTCCCTCCACTCCATCCGTCTCGATCGCGTCACCGACCTTGTCAAATCCCTCACCCCATCCGCCGTCCTCGACCTCGGCTGCGGCGAAGGCAAACTCCTCTTCCGCCTCCTCAAAAAAACCTCCATTTCAAAAATCACCGGGATGGACGTCGATTCGCGTTCGCTCGAGATCGCCCACGACCGCCTCGTGACCCGCGCCCGCTCAAAGTACCAAAAACGTCTCACTTTACTCCAAGGCTCCCTCATCTATCGCGATTCCCGACTCACCGATCACGACATCGCAACCCTTGTCGAAGTCATCGAACACCTCGACCCACCCCGACTCGACGCCCTCTCGCGCGTCGTCTTCGAATGCGCACGCCCCACTCACATCATCATCACCACGCCCAATATCGAATACAACGTCCTCTTCGAAACCATGAAGCCCGGCCAACTCCGTCACCGCGACCACCGCTTCGAATGGACCCGCGCCGAATTCGAAGCCTGGTCCCAAAAAGTCGCCGAAACCCACGGCTACCAAGTCACCTTTGAACCGCTCGGCGAAGAAGACGCCACCCACGGAGCACCCAGCCAACTCGCCCATTTCTCCCGATGAAACTCGCCTTCCCAGAACTCTCCCTCGTCCTCCTCATCGGCCCCTCGGGATCCGGCAAGTCCACCTTTGCCCGCGCGCATTTCCGGGCCACCGAGATCGTCTCCTCCGATATCTGTCGCGGCATCGTCTCGGACGATGAAAATAACCAACTCGTCTCAGCCGAAGCCTTCGCCCTCCTCGAATACATCGTCTCGACCCGACTCAAATTAGGAAAACTCACTGTCGTCGACGCCACCAATGTCGATCCCACTTTCCGCAAGCAACTCATCACTCTGGCCCGTCAGCACCACTGCCTCCCCGCTGCCATCGTTTTTAAAATCCCCGAGAGCATCTGTCACAGTCACAACCAACTACGAGAAGACCGCGATTTCGGCCCGCACGTTGTCCGCCGTCAAATCTCCATCATGCGCCGTGGCCTCAAAGGTTTGAAGCGCGAGGGCTTCCGCAAAATTCACACCCTCAATTCGGTCGAAGAAATCGAGGCCATCGAAGGCCTCACGCGCGAACCACTCTGGAATAACAAGCAGGACATCGAAGGCCCCTTCGACATCATCGGCGACGTCCACGGATGCTACGCCGAACTCCTCACTTTGCTCGATCAACTGGGCTACCAAGTGGAAGACGATATCGCGCGTCATCCCGAGCGCACCCTTGTCTTCGTCGGCGACCTCATCGATCGTGGCCCCGACTCGCCCAAGGTCCTCCGTCTTGCCATGAACTCGGTCGCCGCCGGAACCGCCTACTGCGTCCCCGGTAACCACGACGTCAAGCTCCTCCGTCACCTCAACGGTAAAAAAGTCAGCCTCACTCACGGCCTCGACCTCACCGTCGCGCAACTTGAAAAAGATCCCATCGACCAACGCGATCTCTGCGACTTCATCCATAGCCTCGTCTCCCACCTTGTCTTCGACAAGGGCCGGCTCGTCGTAGCCCACGCCGGAATCAAAGAAGAAATGATCGGACGCGGCTCCGGGGCCATTCGCGAAATGTGCCTCTACGGAGACACCACCGGCGAGAAAGATGAATACGGTTTCCCCGTGCGTCTCGACTGGTCCGCCGACTACCGTGGCAAGGCCCTCGTCGTCTATGGCCACACTCCCGTCGGCGATCCACGCTGGCTCAATCGCACCGTCAACATCGACACCGGTTGCGTCTTCGGCGGCGATCTCACCGCCCTCCGTTACCCCGAGAACGAAACTGTCTCCACCCCGGCGCTCCAAACCTACGCCGAATCGCCCAAGCCCTTCAAAGCCGACCCCGATGGCCTCTCTCCTCAACAACATCTCGATACCCTCCTCGATCTCGCCGACGTTACCGGTCACAAAATCGTCGACACCCGCTACCTCCACAACCTGACCATTCGCGAAGAAAACGCCATCGCCGCGCTCGAAGTGATGAGCCGCTTCGCGATCGATCCCCGCTGGCTCATCTACCTCCCGCCCACCATGTCTCCCTGTGCCACCAGCCCGGAAGTAGGTTGGTTGGAGCGACCCGAAGAAGCCTTCGCCTACTACCAAAGCGTCGGCCAAAGTCGCGTCCTCTGCGAAGAAAAGCACATGGGCTCGCGTGCCAACATCGTCATCGTCCGAGATCAGGAAACGGCCCGCACCCGCTTCGGCATCAACAATGGTAGCACCGGCGCGATCTACTCGCGAACCGGTCGCACCTTCTTCAAAGATCTAGAACTAAACGCCGCCATCCTCGACCGCCTCAGAACTGCCCTTGATGCGGTCAACTTCTGGGAAGAGCACGCAACCAACTGGGCCTGCCTCGATTGTGAAATCATGCCCTGGTCCGCGAAAGCCCGCGACCTTCTCACCAGCCAATACGCCCCCGTCGGCGCTGCGGGAGAACTCTACAACACGGCCGCGAACGAACTCGTCAAAAACTCCAACCACCCCGACCTCGCAGGCCTGTCCGAGCGCCTCTCGTCCCAGAAACAAAACATCAGTCAATTCCGCGAAGCCTATCGCCCCTACTGCTGGGAAACACCCACCATTGACGACTACAAGATCGCTCCCTTCCACCTCCTCGCGACGGAAGCGAAGGTCCACACCGAACAAACCCACACCTGGCACATGGACTTCAACTATCGTCTCGCGAAAGTAGACCCAGCCCTCTTCCAACCCACCCGGTCCAAGGTCGTCGATCTCAACGACTTCGTGACGGTGAACGAGGCCATCCATTGGTGGGAAGAACTCACCGCCAACGGCGGCGAAGGGATGGTCGTCAAGCCCGAGCACTTCCTCGTCAAAGGCTCCCGCGGCCCCATCCAACCCGCCGTCAAATGTCGCGGCAAAGAATACCTCCGCATCATCTACGGCCCCGATTATCTCGAAGAGAGACACCTCTCCCGCCTCAAACAACGCAGCCTCAAAAGAAAGCAATCGCTCGCCCTCCGCGAATTCTCGCTTGGCCTTGAAGCCCTCCACCGTTTCGTCGAAAGAGCCCCGCTCCGCAAAGTCCACGAATGCGTCTTCTCCGTCCTCGCCCTGGAATCAGAACCGATCGATCCAGGCCTCTAAAGTGGCGGCGCTTTTTAAGCGCACCGCCATTCTCATTTCAAACTAACGGCTGTGCGGTTAGAACCCGCCACCACGCTACGCTATGCTCACACTCTCAGGAAAAAACGGCGGAGGTCAGATCCTCCGCTCCTCGCTCACGCTCTCCATGCTCACCGGCCAACCTTTTCGGCTGACCCAAATCCGTGGGGCCCGCCCCAAGCCCGGCCTCGCCCGCCAACACCTCACCTGCGTGAAGGCTGCTGCGGAAGTTTGCGAGGCCGCCGTCGATGGTGCCGAGATGGGTTCCACTGAAATCATCTTCCACCCGGGTAAGATAAAGTCAGGCGATTACCACTTCGCCATCGGCACTGCCGGAAGTACGACACTCCTCGCACAAACTCTCCTCCCCGCCCTTTGGCAAGCCAAAGGCAAGAGTGCACTTACCCTCGAAGGCGGCACTCATAACCCGATGGCTCCGCCCTTTGATTACCTCTCCCGTGTCTACCTCCCCACTCTCGCGAAAATGGGCATCACCATCGAGGCCTCCCTCGAGCGCTACGGTTTCGTTCCCGCAGGGGGCGGTCGCATTCACTTCAAAATCCCCGGCAGCCAAAACCCACAGCCCATTGAGATCCTGGAACGTGGCGAAGAAATCGAGCGCCGCATCCACTGTCTCAATGCAAACATTTCCATCGATGTCGCCCGCCGCGAAACGGCATCTTTGCTCAAGCAACTCGACTGGCACGAGAACACCGTGCTGATCGAGTCACCCGACAATGCCGACTGCCCCGGCAATGTCCTCGCCGCCGAGATCACTTTTGCCAATATCACCGAACGGGTCTCGACTTTTGGGGCCTTCGGTAAAACCTCCAAACGAGTCGCCCATGAAGTTGCTAAAATGATGCAAAACTACCTCAATAGCGAAGCCGCCGTAGGTCGAAACCTCTCCGACCAACTCCTCCTTCCGATGGCTCTCGCCGGTGGCGGAACCCTGCACACCACCGCTCCTTCCAACCACCTGAAAACGAACATCGAAGTGATCGAAAAATTCCTTCCCGTGCGCTTTAAAATCGAACCGGAGCTCCGCGGCTGCCACCTCATCTCGGTGAAGTAAGATCTTTCTGATCGTCAGCGGTGTGGAGGGAGGTATTCTCGCGACTGTGAAAATCCTCCTGACTTTTCTTTGCCTCATCACTCCCCTCCTCGCCAACGATTGGGTCAATCTCTGGCCCGGCGATGCTCCCGGTGCCCCGCAACCTCCAGAAGGAAGTGAAACTGCCAACAACGGTCATTTCTCGAACATTGAAGTCCCCCAATACCGGCTCTTCCAACCAGAAAAGCCGAACGGCCAATGTCTTGTCGTCCTTCCCGGCGGCGGATACACCGTTTTGGCAGCGGGACATGAGGGGCTGGATATTGCGAAGAACTTGAATGCAAAAGGGATCACCGCAATCGTGGTGAAATACCGCGTCGCGCGCGAGGACTCCTTCAAATACCACTTCCCGGTTCCCCTCCTCGACGCCCGACGCGCTCTCCGCACCGCACGTGCGAAAGCCGCCGAATGGAAGATCGATTCCAAACGAATCGGCATCATGGGCTTCTCCGCCGGAGGTCATCTTGCCGCCTCTGCCACCACGATGTTCGACGAAAGATTCGAAGCCGAAACCAACGACGAGATCGACAAGCTTAGCTGCCGCCCCGACTTTTCCATCTTGGGATACCCAGTCATCCTAATGGGAACCAAAGATGGCCACGGCGGCTCGCAACGTCGCTTACTCGGAGCAAACCCCAGCGAAGAACTCCTCGCAAAGGGAGGAAAAGTCATCGATTATATTAGCTCTAAAACTCCGCCGGTTTACTTCGTACATTCAGCCAATGACAAAGCAGTGCCTTTGAAAAACTCCCTCGAATTCGCGACCCGCTGCACCGACTTCAATGTCCCAGTGAGTGGCCAAATCTTCGCCAAGGGAGGGCATGGATGGGGCGCAACTGGCCGGGAAGATGCGACCGCCTGGATGAAGCAACTCCACCTTTGGTTGGCTGAACGCTAGGCGCGTCGGTGACAGGAGCCGTGCCGCCCTCGCCGCTTATCTGCGAGGACCAGCTTGGTCATTCTATCTTTCACGGTGAAGCGGCAAGGGCGCCTAGAAGGCCGGACCCGACGACTCTGTTCCTAAAAGTCCAAATAAATCTCAGTCCGCCGGTTGGCGCGACGGCCGTTGGGACTATCCTCACCGTCCTCGGTGGCGTTGGGGAAGCGGGGCTTCGCTTCACCTTCGGCAAGGGCGATGATCTGCGTGCTGGGAACGCCGACTTCGAGGAGGTATTTCTTTACTGAACCCGCCCGGCTGCCAGAGAGGACCTTGTTGTATTCATCAGTGCCGAGGGCGTCGGTATGGCCGGAGAGGGTGAGTTTCTTCTCGGGGTCGAATTTCAGGAGTCCCGCCACGATATCGAGTTGCCGTTTGGTGCGCGGAGAGAGGCCGTCCTCATCGAATCCGAAGTAGAGGATGAGAGTATCGCCTCCGGCAGGATTCTTAACGAGCGGGGTGAAATGGACATCACCACCAGCCACCCGGTTGGCGTAGTCGGCGAGCAGTGAATCCAGATTCAGCTCGGTGACTCGCCAAGGTTGGTCGGCCGCACCGCGCTGCACGCTCATCCCAAAGTCGGCGGCTTTTTCACCACTCTCGTCTTCGACATGTGCCACGAATCCAGCGGTGAGATCACGATTGAACATGGCACGAAGTGGCTTCTGGGTTCGGAGCTTATACTTCGCTTCTTCGAAGATGATGCAGAGCCCGGCAATCTTGGCGTCGGAGACTTTTTCGGAATCGACGAAGGATTTGGCGTCATTGAAATTTTGCTCAAGGGCAGCTCGGAGGAAGGCGTGGGTGATGCCGAGCGAGTCGACAAAGACAGCCCGGCTAGGAGCCCCGGCCTCGGGTTCTTCCGCAGGAATTTTGAGTTTTTCAACCGCCCACTTCCCGGTGTCTCCACGGAGAAGGTCGAAGTAAATTCGGGCACCTTTTTCACCCTCGAAGTTCAGGGCCCATCGTGAGCGACGGTTCGCTTCCAATTCGCCAATCTCAACGACCGGATCCATCGAACTCAGTCGGAAATCTCCTCGTTCGGAGAGAGCCTTAAGTCCGGCAAGGTGGCTTTCGTCGAGGGCCTTTCTCCCGATGAGAACAGTCACTTGTTTTAAGTCAGCCTCTTCGAGAGATTTACCAATTTTCTTCAGCAAAGTTTCGGGATCGAGTTCGGCAAATCCCATGCCCGCATCCATGAGCATTTGCTCGGGAGTAGGCGGCTTCACGGTATCCGTGGGCTCCTCTATCGGGTCAGCCTTAAAAGGATCGATGGGCTCGGGCTCCTCAACTGGCTCTTTTTTAACGATGACTTCTTTGGGGGGCGAGGTCCTTTCGGTCTTCGTAGGTATTTCTTCTCCACCTTGGGTGAAATACACCCCGGCCCCGATGAGAGCGGCGGCGATGAAGGCGAGAAAAACGTAAAGACCGAAGTTTGAACGCGGTTCGTAGGAATCGTATGTGCTCATAATTTGAGGAAAGTGTTAATCGGTTGGCCCTTTTGTGCGTGGAATTGCGGGGATTGTCACGATCCGACTGGTGTTTTCGCGAATCACTCGGATCTCGGTGGGCTTGACGGCCGCGGTCGCGACGAGTCGGAGATAGAAGTCCTGATCATTACGAATACGAGCACCGTTGATTTCAAGGAGGAAGTCATTGGGCTGAACGCCGACCTTGGCCCCGAGGCTACCGGGCGCGACTTTAGTGACGAGAACACCCCCACGCACACGGGCACCGAGCGGGAGATTTCGCACAGCCAGACCGATGGTGTTGAGAATTGCATCGTCCGAGGCGAGACGGCCGCTATCGGGAATTTGCTCGTTCACACCAAAGAGATTGGCCTCACCCACTTCTGCGGTGAGATTCATAGAATTATTGACCCGCCAGACGCTGATGGTGGCCTCGGACTCAACCTCGGATCTCTTGACGCGATTGAGGAATCCTTTCATCGATTGCACCCCTTCACCTTGGTAGGCGGTGATGATGTCGTAGGGCTTAAGCCCAGCCAGATCAGCCGGTGATCCCGGCGTAACATTTTTTACCACCACCCCTTGGCCGCGGTAGTTGAAGACGCTTCGCAGGTAGTTATTTAGGTCACGGGTTTCGAGGCCAAGGTAGCCATGGACCGGTCGGCCCTTCTTCAAAATGTATTCCATGGTGCGCTTCACCTCGTTCGAGGGGATGGAAAACCCGATCCCCTGGAAGCCAGGGTTTTCACGATCCTGGCTATAGATGGAGGCGTTGATCGCAATGATTTCACCGAGGTGGTTCAGCAGCGGACCACCGGAATTTCCCGGGTTGATCGCGGCATCGGTCTGGAAGAGATCACGCTGACCATCGGAGAGCGAGCGATCGCGACCGGAGATGTGTCCCACCGTGACGGACTCGCCAAGGCCGAAGGGATTTCCCACCGCAATGGCAAGTTGCCCCACCTTGACCAACTCAGAGTCGGCGAACTTCAGGGCGCTGAATTTTTCGTTGGGCTGACTGCTCTTGATACGGAGAACGGCGATATCGAGGAGCTTGTCCGAATTCACCAAAGTAGCCGGCAGCGAGCGGCCATCGTGCAAGGTCACACGAATGCTTTTGTGGCCTTCGATGACGTGGTGATTGGTGATGATATGGCCTTCCTCAGAGACAATGACACCCGAGCCGAGGCCTGGGGTCAGGCGGTCACGCTCGTAGACTTGTCCGCGAAAGGGATCGATCACGCGTTCGCGCTTGATGATTTCTGTGTCGATACTCACGACAGCTGGAGTGACGCGCTCGACAAGGGAAACCATCTCATCATTGGCACGAATGAGACCAGGGACCTGGCTGGGATCGACCGCAGATTCCATTTGAAGAGTGGCATGCTCGGGCGAAAATTGGCCGGTTTCCACCTCGGTTTTCAGACCAAAAATGGGATATCCGCCACGCCAAGCGCGGTAGACATGGACGGAGGAAAAGGCAGCCGCGAAGACGAAGCAAAGCACAATGACCCGTTTGAAGGTATCGTTCATAATAAGTAAAGGGGAGCTGAGGGTAGCGGATGACTGGTGAATGTCATCCCCTGACTTCCCTCTTTAAAGCGACGAAATAAGGTGCCCTTTTCTTCAAAACTCCTAAATTCTCTTACATGACAATCAGGGGGCTCCGAACCGATGAATGGGACAAGGTGGCCACACTTATCTTTCAATCGACGAACGACTGGTATCGACAAAACCTCAACCGCGGGTGTTTTCCCGGCGATGAGCCCACAATCTGCCGCGTCTTCCCCGAGATTTACGAGGCCCTCGACCCCGGCTGCTGCCTCGTCGCCGAAGTCGAAGGAGAGATCGCAGGTTCGTGTTTTTATCATCCGCGCGAGACCCACCTATCGCTCGGGATCATGAATGCCGACGCTCGTTTTGCAGGCCAAGGAATCGCGCGAACCTTGCTGGAGGAAATCATCAAGCGGGCGGGAGAGAAGCCAGTCCGCCTCGTGTCCAGCGCTCTCAATCTCGACTCATACTCGCTCTACACTCGTGCCGGATTTCAGCCCTTCGCGGTGTATCAGGATATGTTCCTGCCATCCGGTAAAAAACTCCCGCCCCTCTCCGAAAAAATCCGACCCGCCGTGGCGGGCGATATTTCTGCCATCCTCCAGTTAGAGGAGGAAATCAGCGGGATTCGGAGGGAAAAGGACTGGCGGTATTTTCTCGCGAATGAGACCGGAATCTGGCGAGGATTAGTTTTTGAGGAGGAGGGCAAAATCGCGGGAGTTCTTTTCTCCGTCAACCACCCCGGCAGTTGCCTGCTCGGCCCCGGCGTGATGCGAACCGAGGACTCCGCCTTTGAACTCATAGTGGCCCAACTGACCGGATTCAAAGAAGCCTCACCCGTCTTTCTCATCCCTGCGACCGCGACAGTCCTCGTCCAAAACCTCTACCGCCTCGGCGCGCGGAACTGTGAAATTCACCTCGGCCAGGTTCTCGGAAAAGCCCGGGAACCAGCCGGAATTGTGATGCCTACTTTCATGCCGGAGACCGGCTAAGTTACTTTTCCCTAGACTTTTCCTCCCTCAGGTGTCGCCCCTTTGGGTGGCACTTTCACACCGGTGCCTCATCCGCATCATGAAACCACTCACCCTCGTCATCGCCGCGATCGCTCTTCTAGCTCTTGGTTTTCTCACCGGGCGTCAGAGAGCCCCCGAACTTCCGGAAACTGAAAATTCCAAAACTTCAACTCTCTCCACCCGAGCGGCACGCAAGGTCATCCGCGTCCAGCAGTCCGGTTCCGGAGGCCCTGCCGTCACCGTTTGCCCTACTGATCTCGATGGGCTCGTCAAGCTCGTCGAGCCCCAGATGGCCTTTGCCACCTCCACTAAACTGAGGGCCGCACTGGGAGATCTGGGACCCGCCGCTTTGAAAAAGCTCCTCACTGATCTCCTGAAACGCGAGGCCTCGGAACCCGGTTACTACGCCCTCCGCCTGAGCCTCTTCAATCACCTCGTCGCCAAAGATCCCTTCTACGCGCTCGACTTCCTCCTCGCCCAAGATGACCAAAATTTCAAAAACAGTAGCATCGCCGTCGCTGTTCAAGCAGCCGCCAGAATCGACCTCGCTGCCACACGCGATGCCCTCGTCCACTGGAAAAGAACCGACCCCGAAGCCGCGAGAAAAGCCGCCAACTCAGCCAACCTCACCGACGAGCAACGAGAGCACCTTTTGGATCGGCTTAAATAAAATGAAGACTCCGCTTAAAACTTGGATCCAAGCCATCGTAATCTCCGCGATCGGTTTCCCAATGATTGGCTGCGTCACGGCCCATATCTTTCGCTTTCAACTTTATCAACGCGACCGCTTTCAAACTCCTGTGGAACTCTTCGAATTTGTCGAAGGGGAGCAAGGTGCTGCCGGAACCCTGTGGGAGGGAACCTTCTATCTCGGAGATCATAACGACCTTTCGCTTTTCCTCCATAAAAACCAACTTAGCCGACCAAGCATCCTTGAGCTACAGAAAGACTCATGGATTCCCCCGCAACGTATGAGTTACACCACTGACTCCGTCCAATGGATTAGCTGGAGTGATTGCCGCCCTTCCTTCGAATAGGAGCAGCCTTTACTCAGATTATTTTCCGGATTTCCGAAACAATGTCATTAGTGTTGCAATGTCGTGGGGTCGGCGGTGAGCCACACGGCGCTCCATAGAGTTCCAAACTTAACACTTTTGAGATCTCGAAAAACATATTAGCTTTCGAGATGCGCCAATTTCTCTCCCTCCTCCTCATTCCATTCTGCATGGGCTGTCTCTGAGATCGCGACACTCTCAAAGAAGAAGGCGAAGGCCAAATGGAAGCGGTCAAAGTAATCGTGGGATGGTTTGATCGCTATCCTCCCGGATACTACCAAGTCCGCCTCGAGCGCGTTCTCAAGGAACTCGAAACAAAACCCGATGAACTCTCGCTCTACGACGATGCCGGCGTCGCCCTCGACCGGCTCCATCGCAGCGATGAAGCCATCGCCATGATGGCTCGTAAAAAAGCGACGATGGAGAACCTCGCGGGAAGCTCTTCTAAAGAAACCCTCTGGGAGCATCGATATCGCCACCTCGCCAACCTCGGAACCTTCTACGTCCATCGGTGGATCGGCCGGGAAAAAGAAGCGCGCGAAGCCGACCTCAGTGATCTCGCGAAAGCCGAAGAATTCATCGCCGCCGCCATCGAGCACAATCCCAACGCCCACTTCGGCCGAGAGAAATATCAACTGATTGCCATTCAATGGCTCCAGAAGGGACCCTCTCAGGATCTCGATGAAAGTCCCATCGGCCACATAATTGATCCCTGGAAATTGAGGGAATCAGAGAAAGGAATTGAAGAAGCCCTCGAAGGATTCCTGGGAATGATCAAACTGGGCTCGGCATGGGAAAGCTCTGACTTCTTCAATACCATCGCAGAACTGAACTCTGCGGAAAGAAGGGGGGTCCTGGCCCATCTTGCTCATTTCCGCTCTCCGGCGGAGACGGAAAAGACGTCTTCTGAAATCAATCGAAGTTGTTGGAATGAATCCGTAAATCAACTCCAGCCACCGTTCCGGTCAACCCACTTCAGAGGAACGTAGTATAAGATGGCGGCGATCCACACCCACAACCATCCCGCATCCTTGAAATAAATCGCCGCTCCGAGACCGAGGAGAATCGAAGCACCACACCACATCAGGGCGGCCCTGCGAGTTTTAATTCCCAAGAGACTCAGTCGAACCCACCACGGCCAGTTTTTGCGATCCACACGAAAGTGTTACGAAGGTCGCAACATCTTGTCCACCGCAAATTCGACAAGTCGTTGCTCCGACTTTGTAGTTCCCGAAACTCCACCCTTTGAGGCATGCGTGTCAACTTAACTCCTTTGCACTTTCCCCAGACTGAAGGCAGGGGCTCTGGTCCAGAGTGCCTTCAGCACCCCGACTTGTGCGTAAAACTCAGAGCTTTCGGAACCCGGGGCTAATTTCCGGCCATCCCTTCGGGATTCCGCTTTTGAGTGCGGTGAGTATCCCCGCTTTCCATCGAATGGTAGGACGCTCCGCTTGGGTTCCGGTTGAAAGCTCCGATTCCCGGAGCACTCAAAAGGGCTTCGTCACACCACGGTAATCTGAGTAAGGAAGGACATCTCTCTGAGTGTCCAGCTGTGCGGGCGGGGCTTCCCTTTGCGGTCCTCGCGGTTGGAGGCTCTGGAGAGCCACCCTCCTTAGTCTTCGCAGAAGACACGGAGCCAAGGAGATCAACCGACAGCTCATTGCACCATAAAAAACGGCGACCGTTTCGGGTCGCCGTTCTAGAAAAATTAACCTTGTGGAGACTAGCGCCCCTTTCGCTTGAGTCTGAGCATCGCTTCCGACTTGGCGATGACGACCTGGAGGGCTGCCATTGCTTCGTGATCGTCGGCGACGCCGTCAAGTGCATCTTGTGCGCGTTTCATTGCTTCCTCGACTTTGGCTTCGTCAATCGCGTCTTCGCCAATCGCGAGATCGATTAGAACGGCCACCTTGTCGTTGGCGACTTCCACGAATCCTTCACCGACGGCGAGTTCCTCGACCTTGCCATCCTTGAGATAGCGAAGTTCACCTGGCTGCAAGGGGGCCACGAGAGCCGCGTGCATCGCCAAAATCCCCATCTCACCCTCGCTCCCCGGAAGGTAGACGTCGTCAACGGTGTCGGAAAAGATGGTCTTTTCCGGAGTTACGATATCGAGTTGGAAGGGCATAATTTAGAGTTTCTCTGGATTAGCTTTTAGGATTTTCTGCGAAGCAGCCCTTAGCCCTTATCGACTGAGTCGATGCCAGCCTTCATGTAGAAATTGGACTCGGGAACACTATCGTGCTTTCCGTCGAGAATTTCAGCGAAGCCTTTCACGGTGTCCTCGATGGTGCAAAGCACTCCAGGGACGTTGGTGAAGATCTCAGCCACATGGAAAGGTTGGGTCAGAAAACGCTGAATCTTACGGGCGCGGAACACGGTGAGCTTATCATCATCCGAAAGTTCATCCATTCCGAGAATCGCAATGATATCCTGAAGATCCTTGTAGCGTTGAAGCACGAGCTGGACGCCACGGGCCACCTTGTAGTGCTCTTCACCGACAATATCCGGAGCAAGCGCCGCGGAGGTAGAAGCGAGAGGATCAACCGCCGGGAAAAGAGCCTGCTCAGCGAGTGAGCGCTCAAGAACCACGGTCGCGTCAAGGTGAGCGAAGGTGTTGGCAGGAGCCGGGTCAGTCAGGTCATCCGCAGGGACGTAAACGGCTTGAATGGAGGTAATCGATCCCTTCTTGGTGGAAGTAATTCGCTCCTGAAGTCCGGCCATCTCCTCGGAGAGAGTCGGCTGATAACCCACCGCGGAAGGAGTCCGGCCTAGAAGTGCGGACACCTCGGAACCAGCTTGGGAGAAACGGAAGATGTTATCGACGAAGAGTAGAACGTCAGAGTTATCCTCATCACGGAAGTGCTCAGCCATCGTCAGGGCGGAAAGCGCAACACGGAGACGGGCCCCTGGAGGCTCGTTCATCTGACCGTAGCAAAGTGCCACCTTGGAACCTGGAGCAAGAACAGGGTTGCCGTTCTCGTCGAGTTTCGGATGATCATTCTCGTCCTTCTCAGTCGAAATAACGCCGGACTCGATCATCTCCCAGTAGAGGTCGTTTCCCTCACGGGTTCGCTCACCCACCCCAGCGAAGACGGAGTAACCTCCGTGAGCTTTCGCAATGTTGTTGATGAGCTCCATGATGACCACCGTCTTACCAACTCCAGCACCACCGAACATACCACCTTTACCCCCTTTGAGGAGGGGACAGATGAGGTCGATGACCTTGATACCGGTTGGGAGAATCTCGGTCGTCGCAGACTGCTCAACGAGAGTTGGTGCAGCGCGGTGAATGGGAGAGGTCATGTTCTCGTCTTCGAGAGGGAGTTTGTTCTCATCCACGACATCACCGGTGACGTTGAAAATACGACCCAAAACCTGCTTACCCACGGGAACCGCAATTGGCTTGCCGGTGTTCGTCACGCTCATGCCGCGCTTCAAACCCTCAGTCGTGCTCATCGCCACTCCTCGAACCCAGCCGTCACCAAGGTGCTGCTGGACTTCGAGAACGAGCTTGGTAGCCACTCCGAAGAGGTCGTAGTTCAGCTCGAGGGCATTGTAGATTTCCGGCAGCTTGCTGGCGGCCGAGAAGTCTACGTCAACGACGGCGCCGATGACTTGAACGATGGTTCCTTGGTTACTCATGGGAAAAGTTAGAAATTGAAAATTTTCGGTTAAAAATTGGGAAGAGGGGAGCGGACAGATGATTACTCCATGGCCTTCATGGCCGTGGTAATCTCAAGCAGTTCGGAGGTAATAGCCGCCTGGCGTGCTTTGTTATATTCGAGGGTCAATTCCTTGACCATCTTGTTTGCGTTATCGGTTGCAGCCTTCATCGAAACCATCCGGGCAGAATGCTCAGAAGCGCGGGCCTCAACCAGCATCTGGTAGATCTGGAAATTAATGTAAAGAGGGAGGAGCTTATCGAGGACACCCTCGGCGCTGGGCTCGAACTCATAGTCCATGGTCAGCGCGGAAGCATCATCAGTCTCACCGATTTCACCTTTGCCAACCCCCTCGTAATCTTGCTTCTCAGCGAGAGCGGATGCGTCGATGGGAAGCAATTGGCTGACGTGGGGAGTCTGGGTTAAAGTGCTGACGAAGTTGTTGAAGGCAACCGAGATCTTACTGTATTCGCCCGAGAGGAATTGCTCGGTGAGGAACTTCGCGATGGGCTTGGCGTCATTGAAAGGAACGGGATCTCCGACCTCCCAGTCGGTCACGATTTTGCCGCCGGCCTTGGCGAGCGAAACCCGGAGTTTCTTACCTACGGTCACATATTCCGTCCCTTTGGATTCCTCCAAGCGGACCTTTTTGAGAAGGTTGGTGTTGAGACCGCCGCAAAGTCCACGACTCGTGGAGATAACGAGCATGAGCTCTTTTCCTCCTTCACGCTGACCGAGAAGGGGGTGGGATTCTTCATCGGTATTGGCCTTGAGATTGACGAGAACCTTGTTGAGTTTGTCGGCGTAGTCACGTCCAGCAAGCGCTTGGTTCTGCGCTTTTTTCATCTTCGCGGCAGACACCAACTCCATCGCTTTAGTGATCTGCGAGGTGCTCTTTACCGACTTAATGCGGCGGCGGATGTCACGAAGGTTGGCCATGGTTCAATGAACGAATGAAAAAATTAAAGGAGAGATGAGTGATTACTTCCAACTTCCCTTGAAGTCTTCAAGGGCGGTCTTGAGGTTTTCAACAAGATCAGGGGAGAGAGCTTTTTCGTCAGCGATCTTCTGGAGAATATCAGCCTTACGAGTGGTGAAGAATTCCTCAAGAGCAGTTTGGCACTCCTTGACGCGCTCAACTTCGACATCATCGAAGTGGCCGTTTTGCATGGCCCAGAGAATGGCGACCTGCATCTGCATGGAGAGAGGGGAATACTGATTCTGCTTGAAGAGTTCGACAATGCGTTGACCACGGTTGATCTTGCCTTGGGTGGCTTCATCAAGATCGGAGCCGAACTGGGCGAAGGCCTGAAGCTCGCGGAACTGCGCCAAGTCGAGCTTAGTTGTTCCGGCCACTTTCTTAATCGCCTTGGTCTGAGCAGCGGATCCCACGCGGGACACAGACAGACCCACGGAGATCGCGGGGCGGATGCCTTGGTAGAAAAGATCGGTCTCGAGGAAAATCTGTCCGTCGGTGATGGAAATCACGTTTGTCGGAATATAGGCAGAAACGTCACCAGCCTGGGTCTCGATGATTGGCAGAGCAGTCAAAGAACCACCGCCTTCTTTATCGGAGAGACGAGCGGAGCGCTCGAGGAGACGTGAGTGAAGGTAGAAAACATCCCCAGGGTAGGCTTCACGACCAGAAGGGCGGCGAAGAATCAGGGACACCTGACGGTAGGCGACAGCCTGCTTGGAAAGGTCATCAAAGACGATGAGGACGTCCTTACCTTGATCCATGAGATACTCGGCAAGAGCACATCCAGAGTAAGGAGCGAGGAACTGGCCGGTGGCGGAATCCGAAGCGGAAGCAGAGACGATAATAGTGTTATCGAGAGCACCAGCTTCCTCAAGAATGGAAACGGTGCGGGCGATGTTCGACTGCTTTTGGCCGATGCCGACGTAGACGCAGTAGACAGGCTTGTGATCCTTAAGAAGACCTTCGGCAGCCGCTTTGTTCTGGTTGGCCTGGGAGATCATGGCGTCGATCGCGATGGTCGTCTTGCCGGTGGAACGGTCACCAATAATGAGCTCACGTTGTCCGCGACCGATTGGAATCATAGCATCGATGGATGCAATTCCGGTCTGAAGAGGGACGGAGACCGACTTACGCTTAATGATGCCAGGAGCAATTTTCTCGACCGGATACTGAGTATCGGAAGCGATCTCACCTTTTCCGTCGATCGGCTCGGCAAGGGTATTCACGACGCGGCCGAGGAAGGCTTCTCCAACGGGAATCGAAAGGAGCTTACCAGTCGTGCGGCACTCCATCCCTTCGGTGATGTGCTTTCCATCGCCAAGGAACACGACGCCAACTTCACCTTCTTCAAGGTTTAAGGCAATTCCGGTGAGACCACCGGGAAACTCGATCATTTCGTTCAACTGGGCGTCGCTGAGTCCTTCGACCCTGGCGACTCCGTCACCTGTTTCACGGACGATACCGATGTTGGTTTTTTCAACGGACGTCGAGACGTTCGAGATTTGGGCTTCCAGTTCCTGGAGGATGCTGCTCATAACAAATATTAGCGAGAGTGTGAGTGAAAGAGAGGTTTAGAGGGAATCGGTGAGACGTTGGAGGCGGGCTTTGACCGAGCCGTCGAAAACATCGTTTCCAACGCGGACACGCAAACCACCGAGGAGCTCGGGGTTTGTTTTAAAATCGAAGATGAGGTCCTGCCCGTACTGTTGACGGAGGGAGTTCTCAAGGGTGGAAACAGTCGGCTGGTCGAGGGCGGTTGCACTTTCGACCGTAACTTGCTTCTCCGCAATTTCCGCGCGGATGAGGCGGCGGAGAGACTGGAGCATGCCGCGGTAGCCACGGGGCTTTTCGGTGGAAAGCTTGGCAATGGCAATACGAAGGTGCTCCTCGTTCATCTGTCCGTTCTGCGAGCAGAGACGGAAGATGCGTCGAGCGGTGCTTTGTGCGGCCTTGGAAACTTTCATCGGGATGGAGGCGGGAAATTAGTTATTGATGCTGAGAACCGCTTCTTCGTTGATGCGCTTCTGATCACTGTCGTCGAGAGTCTTGCCAGTCACCTGGGTCGTGGTCGCGACAACGAGTCGGCCAAATTCTTGCTTGAGCTCGGCGGCCATCGTGACCCGTTCGGCCTTGGCGGCGTCTTGAGCCTTGGAGAGAATGGTTTGAGCCTGAGTGGTGGCTTCTTGAGCCTTCTGCTCGGAAAGAGCAGTCGCGCTTGTCTTGGCTTCCACAATAAGGCGCTTGGCGTCGTTGTTGGCTTTCTCAAGAAGGGCGTCTTTCTCCTTTTCGCTGTCAGCGAGCTTTTGCTCGATTTCGACCAGCTTGGCTTCTCCCTCTGCAATGCGACCGCGACGCTTTTCGAGAATCTCCTGAATGGGTCCGAAGGCGAACTTCTTCAACACAAAGAGCACGAGAATAAAGTTAATGAGCTGGGCAATAAAGAAAGGCCAGTTCACTCCGAATTGTTCGAAGAAACCTTGCTCGGCACCGGAAGCTGCGAGAATCGAGATCATTGTGTGGAAAGGTAAGAAAGGAAGGGGAAATTAAGTGCTGCGGTAGTGCCGCAGCACTTAATTGAAGTTTTGGATAAAATCCGCTGACCTTAGTAGGTGACAGCGAATGCAGAGAGGATGAAGAGCCCCTCGATAAGTGCGGCGATAATGATGGAGATCACGAGAATAGGAGTCGCAGCACCGGGGTTGCGTCCGGTTGCTTCTGCGGCTTTTGATCCAAGGATCCCGATTCCGATTCCACCACCGAGGGCGGCAAGTCCGACTGCTAATGCTTTAGTTACCATTGTTTGTTTATTGGTTATTGTTTTATTCGGAAGCCCCCACGGTTTGCCTATGGTCAGATTTCCAAAAGTATTTCTAGTGATGCTCTTCCTCCCCGTGATCACACATGAGTTTCACAAAGACTGCGCAGAGCAGTGTGAAGACCAAGGCCTGAACAAGTCCGACTAGGAGCTCCATAAAGTAGAAAGGAAGAGCGGGAACGAAGGCCATCCAAGTGGGAACGAGCCCCATGAGGCCCTCGAGGGTTTGCTCGCCTCCATAAATATTACCGAAGAGACGAAAACTAAGAGCGACCGGACGGATGAAAATTGAGAGCACTTCAAGAAGTCCAACAAGAAAGAACATCACGACCATGCCCGCTCTCATGTATCCACTGAACTCACCCTTGGGCGAAAAAATGTGGGCGAAGAAATTCTTTGGTCCGATTTCGGTGAAGGACCAGAAGAGCCAGAGCGCAAAGAAAGTGAGCGACATGGCACCCGTCATGTTAAGGTCGGCATTACCTCCGCGAAGAAAACCAACGATATGCCCATCACCATGATCGCGATAAATCGTTCCCACTCCGGGAATCAGGGCGAGGTAGTTGACCGTGAGGATCAGCAAGAAAGTCGCTCCGAAGAACCAGAAAGTCCGCTTGACGAGACGATCTCCAAGAATGTTTCTAAAGAAGTCGTAGAGGCTCTCGATCAACCATTCTGCGAAGTTTTGCACTCCAGCAGGAACGATTGACATCTTCTTGGTAGCCGCACGACAGAAAAGAATGATGAGTCCGGCTCCAATCCAAACCATGATCATGGAATTGGAGATCCATGAGAAAAACGTCCCTCCAAAAGGCGACTCGGGGTAGAGAGGCAACTGATGGCCTCCTGCTGCCGCTGCCGGCAAGGCACTCCCTACGAGGAGGGCGAGAATGGGGAGAATTCTGGAGAGGAAAAGCATGTCAGCTAGCAATTGGCGGCGGGACAAGCGGGATTTAACTGGCGTGATGGTTTGGCGCAAGGTTTCTTTGTGAAAACTTTCACAAAGTCCGTCTTTTCCCGCCCTTCCAACGATCCAAGCGAACCAGTTGAATTCGAAAGAAGCGTTTCCTGACTCCCTACTTCACGAGAACGGTCCGAAATCCGAGATCAGGACTACGGACGTTACGGTCATCGAGCCAAACACATGTCCCAATTCCCTTTCCAGAACTCAAGAATGAGCCGCCAGCCGAAACGGGCTTCTTTGGACTCAGCTGGAAGTCAGGGTCCACTTCCGAATCGCGGGTCCATTCTCGCACACCACCGGCCATTCCGTTCAATCCTGCGCCAGTTTTGTCTTGGCCGGGTAAATCGACTCGTCCCCAACCATTTGCACCGGAAGGAGCACCTTGATAATTTGCAGCCACAACCCATTCAGCAAGAGATGGCAGGCGGCTTTGGCTCCACCTCGCATAGGCATAGGCATCCCACCAATCGACCCCAATCACCGGGCAATCTGTTGTCATGGCTTGATCCTGCCAAACCTGCCCTTTGACTGCCGCCGGCCAGACAATCTTCCAGTCGTCAGGGAAGTGATCTTTTTTGGAGCTTGGTTGCTCGGGATGCTCGAATTTGGAATGATCCGGGAATTCGAGGAAGGCATTGTATTGTGCAAGAGTAACTTCAGAGCGATTGATCGCAATGGACTGGCGGATTGAGGCGACTTTCCCGTCATCAAGAGGGTATTCTCCGGCTGGAATCTCGACGTATGGGCGTGGGGCATCCACGATCTCAACCGGTATCGGCTTTTTGTCGCCCTGGGATTGCACCACGAAGAAGATGAGGACTCCGATGAGAGTAAATCCTCCTAAAAGGGCCCAAAAAGCGGACGGGATTTTCACCGGATGCCTGACTTCAAATGGCTTTTCGGTAATGATGGGGGACTCAATGGGACCACTGCCTTCCAATTGCTCGCGGACCTGCTGCGAGAAATCTGAAACCTGCCGCCAGGTCAACGGAACCGGGCGGTTTAAATCCGCCATGAAGCCACAGAGCGAACCTACCCGCGTCGTCCCCGGCTGGGCGGTTTGCAGCATTTCTTCAAAGACCGCCCCAAGAAGCTGCTTTGCCCGCGTATCCACACGCTCATCGCGATCCCCCTCAACCGCTAGATTCATCAAACGCACCTGCTTACTGCCACCAACAATGAAATGATGAAGTCCATACTCCACGGAAGCAACGCCCCCCTTTTCAAGGTAGATCATCGAATCTGAGATCTCTCCCAGAAGCCGCACGACCTCAACCGGCGTGAGCTTCTTCCCAGCCTCGTGCATCGTTTCGAGAGCCTCCCCTTCGAGCCGCTCACGCGCAAAAAATGTCGCTTCTTCGTTGGTAACGACTTCATAGACGGCTCCGATTCCAGGATGGCTCACGAGCGCCTTAGCCTTCACATCGGCAAGGAATGAGCTGACAATATCGGAACCTTGTGTGGCGAGAGCCTTCAGCATTTCGACCATGACTGACCGTTGCATGGAGATTTGCTCCGCCTCCCAGGTCCGCGTCAATTGCCCCTCGCTGACCGCACGCACGAGACGATAATCTCCTATGGTGTCTCCTTCTTGGCGCGTTCCTCCTGACATTATTTTAGAGTTGAAGTTACGGGGAATAGCTTAGTCCCCGACTTTCGGCAATACCGGTTTCTACAAGTCACTTTCCGGGAAGCAAAGATCTGCCGGCCGGAATCAGGTCTTCAAGCTCCAGCCCGTCCAATTCATCAAATTCACGCTGCAATTCCTGCATCGTGGACTGCCCGCCATCCTCACGGAGCAACGTCCGCGGCTGTCCGATAATATCAACCAAGCGGCCATCATAATAGAGCTCCGCCACAAAACCATAGAACGCCCGCTCCCCAAAGAGCAAACTCCTGGCAGCATCCTGATCAGGGACAAAATACCACACCTCGGCCATCTCCTCGCCATCCTTCCAATCGGCCGCACCCGTGACCCAGTCGCTGCCAGAATCACCATTCTTAATAACAGCCTGGCTAATCTTACCATTAACTTCCTCGTAAAAACGAACGCGAGGCTTGAAGAGCATGGGATCGAAGTTCTTGGTCGGCGAGACGTGAACCGGAAGAATCATGGTCCTCTTCTCCCCACCATCAACTCGACTTGGCGTGGTCATGCGACCCCAGCCCAACTTGGCGAGATCTTTAACATTCGGCACCAATCCATGCGCCAGCCTGATCGCCGCCTTCTCAAAAAGCGACCCCGCAACCTCAGGCCCAGCCTTATAAATCGCTTTATAATAGACAGTCGCCTTATCCGTAATCCCAAGGTCCTCAAAATTCACGCCCAAGCCATAGAGAACATTCGGATCCTCGGGAGCTTTCAGCTGGGCTTCACTCAGCTTGGAATGCGCCAGCGCATGGTCACCCTGGATCCGCGCGTCGCGTGCTCCTTTTAGGAGCTCCTCCACCACCGGATCGAGCACCGGAGGAGGGGAATTCAAAACCTCATCCCCACTGAACTCAGCCACCGCCCCAAGGTCAGGAATGAGATCCTCATCATCCGCCATTACAATCGGAGCCCGCTTTACTTTCGGCGGAGTCACCACCGTCACCGGAGCGCGGCTCTCCGCCGGAACCATGACATATTCCTTCACAATCCGCTCATCAGGCTCGGGCATCCGCTGATTCCGAAAGGCCATCGCCACCCCCACCGCCATCATTTGCACGAATCCCACCAGCCCCAATACCCAGCACGAGACATGAAAGACACCTAGATTAGGCTTGCGGGATCCTGCTGAATTCTTCATTTCAAACATCAGCCTAATAAAGAGCTATAGTGCTGTCAACGAAGCTTCCCCGGCCGTGCCGATCGTGAAAACCATTCCAAACCTCATCCCCCGTCCCGTCACCATCGCGGCCGATCCCGAGGACGTGGCCCGCCAGCTCGCACACCTCCCCGGTCTCGTTTTCTTCGATACCGTCGGTAATCTTCCGACCCACCACGCTCCTCCCGTTTCCATCATCGGAGCAAATCCGACCGAAATCCTTCGCGGCCAGATCTCAAATCCCGCCAACTTAAATTCAGCCCTCGCCCGCCACAATAATCCTATCTCCCGCGACTACGGCTTCCCCATTGGCGGCGCATGCGGATGGATTGACTACGATGGCTCCTATACCTTCGGCATCTACCCGGAGCTCCTCATCTACCACCACAAAAGCGGAGAATGGTGGGAAACCGGCAAGCTTTCCTCCGCTCTTTCCAAGCCCTCCCCACCCTCCGAGTTCACCCTCGGCTCCTGGCAGGACTCCATGAGCCAGCCCGACTTCACCCAGGCGGTCCATTCAATCAAGGAATACATCGCCGCCGGAGACATCTACCAAGTCAATCTCTCCCGCCGCCTCCGCGCTAAGTGTCACGCTCCCGCCGGACTCCTCTCCCTGTACGAAAGACTCCGCACCTCCTCACCCGCACCTACCGCGTCCTACCTCAACCTCGACGGCCGCGAGGTCCTCTCCTCCTCGCCCGAAACCTTCCTCCGCTTCTCCGGGCGCGAAATCGAAACCCGGCCCATCAAAGGAACCCGCCCCCGCTTCGCCGACCCCGAACTCGATTCCAAGTCCGCCTTCGACCTCCAACGTTCCGAGAAGGAGCGTGCCGAACTCATCATGATCACCGACCTCCTCCGCAACGATCTCGGTCAAGTCTGCGAATTCGGCTCCGTCCAAGTCACCGACATGCTACAGCTCGAAAAACTCCAGCACGTCCACCACCTCGTCTCCACCATCCGCGGCACCCTCGCCTCAAACACCTCCCCCGTCTCCGCTCTCAGCGCCTGCTTCCCCGGCGGCTCCATCACCGGTGCCCCCAAAAAACGCGCCACTGAAATCATCAGCGAGCTCGAGCCCGTTTCACGCGGACTCTACACCGGCGCCATCGGCTACCTCGGCTTCAATGGCGAGTCCCAGTTCAACATCGCCATCCGCACTCTCATTCACGAAAACGGCTACCTCGATTACCACGTCGGAGCAGGCATCGTGGCCGATTCTGAACCCGCCGCCGAGTTCGAGGAAACCGAACACAAGGCTCGAGGAATGAGACTCGCCCTCCGCTAAAAATACAACTTTCCGCTCACAATGAAGGTGTTGGTATCGACGCTCTCCCTCTCTTTCCAGCCTCCTCTTGAAGAATCGCGATTCGTTGATATGAAGAAATATCTATCAAAATATTTGACATCACATCCAAATCCATACAGCTTCCCGCAACTCAAACCTCAAGCCGTGAACGAACAAATCATCTCCATCAAAACCACCACTCAGAGCATCGCTCCTGGGACAGGAGGTTGCGCATATCGCGCCGAGGGAATGCCTTCAATGTTCCAACTCGTTCATCGCAGGGTCTAGGCCGGAAATCACGTAATTTCCATCTTTAACCGCCCTGCCCCTCCTCCGGTGCAGGGCTTTTTTGTGCCCCATTCGAACCACTCAAAAAAAGAAATATCCTCATTCATGACAAATTTCTAATCTAAAAGACTCCTCATTCCCTGAACTTTATAATCGATAAAACATTATTAGTTTTCGATTCTCGCAAGAGAACACCCTTGTTCCAAAACAATCGATCTGGCGGGAAGAGTGCTGGTTCTCGATCTGGTCTCTCCCGTCCTTCCACTCACATTTAAAATGTCTGCACACCTCCACAAAACCACCGTCCTTGTCCTAAACCGGAACTGGCTCGCCCTCACCGCCACCAGCCCGGCCGAGGTCCTCGGCGCTATGCTCAACAACCAAGTCACTGGCCTCGATATCCAAGGCTCCGACTGGATGGTCCCCATCTCCTGGACCAATTGGCAAAGCCTCCCCATCCGGGAGGGCGACGCCTCCATTGGCACCACCCACGGCCGCATCCGCCTCCCCACCGTCGTCATCCTCAGCAACTTCGACCGCGTCCCGCGCAAGCGTCTCAAGTTCGGCCTGCAAGGACTCTTCGAACGCGACGGCGGCAAGTGCCAATACACCGGCCGACAACTTAGCCTCTCAGAAGCCAACATCGATCACGTTCTTCCCAGCTCACGTGGTGGCGATACCTCCTGGGAAAACTGCGTTCTCTCCGACCGCAAAGTCAACAACCGCAAGGCCGATCGCACTCCGCGCGAAGCCGGACTCAAACTCCTTCGGCAGCCCGTCAGGCCACCCAAAATGCCCATCACCCACTTCATCAAAAACAAGCACCAGATCAACGACTGGTCGCACTTCCTACCTGCCTCATGAATGCCAAAGACCTCCTCAAAACCGGCTACCGCCCCGGACCGCAAATCGGCGACATGCTCGCCATGATCGCCGACTTACAAACCCGTGGCATCATTAGCCGAAAATATATCCTCAAGCTCCTCAAACGCGAATTCGGAGATCCCCCTCCCCAATTCGAAATGCGCGAGAAGCCCGCCCCCTGCACCGAAGCGATTCGCGCTGAAACCAAAGAAGAAAAAACCAACCTCACCAAAGTCCGAGCCAAAATGGCCGAGCTCCTCCGCGCCCCCATCATCAGCGGCGGCTCCATCATGCCCGACGCCTGCCCAGCTGGTCCCGCCCCCGCCGACACCCCCGTCGGCGGGGTCATCGCCGTCGAGAATGCCATCATCCCCGCCGCCCACTCCGCCGATATCTGCTGCTCCATGTTCGCCACCTTCTACGAACCTCGTACTTGCGTCGCCGCCGAACTCGATGCCCTGACCACCTCCACCCGCTTCGGCCCCGGCGGGCGACACTACGATGACCTCGTCGACCACCCCGTCCTCCACGAAGACATCTGGGAAAACCCTTTCCTCAAATCCCTCAAAGACCGCGCCATCATCCACCTCGCCGACCAAGGCGATGGCAACCACTTCGCCTTCATCGGCGAACTCGAAATCACCGACCAAATCGCCACACAACTCCAAGCCGCCGGCCACAACCTCTTCCCCACCTTCAGAGGAAAACTCCGCGCCCTGATCACCCACCACGGCTCCCGCAGCCTCGGCTCCCACCTCTACAAACGCGGCCTCGACGCTGCGATCAAACAAACTGCAAAACGCGCCGACCGCATCCCCCAAGAAGCCGCCTGGCTAGACGCCAACTCACCCGCAGGACAAGACTACTGGCAAGCCCTCCAATACGTCTCCCGCTGGACCCGCGCCAACCACGAAACCATCCACGCCCGCTTCCTAGACCGCATCGGCGCCGCCCCCATCGAAACCATCGGCAACGAACACAACTTCGTCTGGAAACGCGGCAGCACCTACTTCCACGGAAAAGGAGCCACCCCCGCCTGGAAAGACGACCAAGGCCGCCCCCTCCTCGGACTCATCCCCCTCAACATGGCCGAGCCCATCCTCCTCGTCCTCGGAAACGACAACCCAAAATTCCACTCCTTCGCGCCCCACGGCGCCGGCCGCAACCTCTCCCGCACCGCCCTCATGAGACAGCATCGCGGAACCGACCACCGCCGCCACCTCATCGAACACCAATCCCGAAACATCGACCTTCGCTGGTTCAACGGAAAACCCGACCTCAGCGAAACCCCACTCGCCTACAAAAACCCCGAATCCATCAAAGCCCAAATCAAAGAATTCAACCTCGCCACCATCGTCGCCGAAATCAAACCCCTCGGCACCATCATGGCCGGCGGCAAAAAACGCCGAAGCGAAGAAAACGAAGAAGAACTCACCCCAAAACAAATCCGCCAAATGTCGCACCGAAAAAACCGCCGCCGCGAAAAACAAAACCTCCGCCACCAACTCTAACCCGTGGCGTGACCGTCTCGGTCACTTCTCAACCAAGCCCCTCAACCCATGCTCCACCACCAACCAAAACCAACCCGCCTCACCCTCCGCGCCAAACAGTTCCGCGCGCTCTATAAAGAGCAAAAGAATCTCCATCCATCAAAAGCGCGATCCCCCCGCGCTTTTTTTGTGCCCTGATCAAAAACCTCTCACCTCCGCCAACGATCAAGCAGAGCAATTCCTCTTGCTTCTCATTCTCGTCAGGTCAACCTGAGGATATGAGAAATTTAATAAAGATATCTCTCCTACTCCTCACCTGTGCCTCTGCTCAAACCTTGAGCATCGTCCCCCAGAGTGACCACATCCAACTGCAATGGGATCGCGAATTCCCCGCCGACTCCGGCGTCACCGCCTGGCAGGAATATAACATCCTCACTTCAGACGATCTCTCAAACTGGTCGCCGCACTCCTTCATCCGCTCTCAGGACAGTGAAGGATCCGGACTCTCCACCCTCAACGTCCCCCTCGACTCCGGCGCAAAATTCTTCCGCCTAGAACGCCACCTCGTCTACGCCCATCGCAGTACCGCCGCCGCTCCCCCCGCTCTCTACGAACAGCAGTATGACAATGCCTTCAACTCCACTCTCACTTTTGCCGAGTTCACCGCCCAAACCGCCGATCCCTCCTGCCTCGCAGGCATCGACTGGGACCCCACCACCGCAGCTTTCTTCACTGAATACAATACCACCCCACAAGACCACAATCTCAACCTTCCTACGGATGACCCGGAACGTCGGGCCTATAACTTCACCCTCAACGAAGCTGAACTTAAAAAATTCCAAACCAACGGCTTCGTGGTCAGTCCCCGGGTCAAGGTTTATGATGGATGGGACGAGACGAAAATCGCGCCCACCGCTGTCGATCTCTACTACGCCATCTGGACCGATGACCTCCCTGTCTTTATCACGGCCGACTCAATCCTTGATGCCTGGCACCAATCCTTCGCCTCCATCCTCGAAGAACTCGAAGAGATCGCCCTTTTCCCGGACTTAAAGCAATTGCTCATCTTCGATTGGCCCGCCGCTTTTAATACCACAACCTCCGCATGGGATCCTACCGCCGCCACCACCGAGGAAAACGCCCGCGTGCAGCAAGCCATCGACGATGTTTCTTTCTATCACTCACTCGCTGCCTCATTCATCCAGACAACTGCCCCCTCCAACCCCGTCCAAGCCCAGTGGTATCAGGAATTCGCAGATCCCAATCCCGAGCAGCTGACCAAAACAGGCCTCTACGGCGACTCCTCCCGCTTCAGCCGACCCAACCTTTACAAACCCCGCGGCCACTACACCCGCTCCGCCGTTCTCTCCGCTTATTTCCGCTTATTTCCGCTCCATGGTCTGGCTAAGCCGCGCACAGTTTCACATCGCCCACAGCAATCCCACTCCTGAAGAACGTCTCCAACAAGACCGCGAACTCCGCGCAGCCGTCCTCCTCTCCCTCGTCATCCGCGACGGTGATTTGCTGGAAGACTGGCAAGCACTGGAGAAAAAGTTCCGAGGCATCGCCGGACAATCTGTTGCTATGACTGTGGGAGAAATGATCGCCCTTCTCGAAGCCAAATCCCTCGACAGCCTTACCTCCATTTCTTCCCCCACCGCCCTCGCCACCCTCAGAACCGCACTCCTTTCCTCCACCTACGGAATACAGGAAATCAACGGAGGTTATTTTGAATCCCCCGAAGTCTGCACCGGAGCAGAAATCGAGCAACCTCGCGCACTCTCCCTCTTCGGACAGCGCTGGACCCCCGACTCCTGGAATTTCCAAAAAGTAGTCGCCCCCGAAGTCCGCGAAAATGGAGCTCCCCTTTTCCGTCGCCTCCCATCAGGATTGGACGTAGCTTACTCGACTCTTGGCAACAACACCGCCGCGCCCATCCTCGCAGAACGCATGCAAAATCAGGAAGGAGTTCCCTTTCGTGACGGCTACCACTTCCACCAAAACCTCGCCGCCCTTCGGTCCGTCTTCGACTCACAAGAGGAGACCTTCTGGACCGAGCACCTCTACGGTCGCTGGATTCACGGACTCCGGGCCTTGTCCCCCGCCCTCCCGCCCACCGCACCCGATACTTTCCGCACCACCGCCTGGAAACGGCGCATTCTCAATACCCAACTCGCCTCCTGGACCCAACTCCGACACGACACTCTCCTCTATGCCAAGCAAAGCTTCACTCCGCCGTTAGCGTGCGAATTCCCCGACGGCTACGTCGACCCCTACCCCGAACTCTGGCAGCGGCTTTCCGACATCGCACTGGCCTACCATCGCTTCGTCGATGCTTTCGACTACGAGGGCTTCATCGGCTTAGAGAATGAACTCTTCGAAGATGGAGGCGTCACCCCTCTTCCCACCCACCTTTTCTCGCCATCCTCGGGATATTCTCCAGAGGTGATTCAGCAAAACCCCGAAATCGAATCGAGAGTCAGGCAGTTTGATCGTGGTGAACGCCTCGCCACCATAAAAAATCACCTTCTAAATTTCTCGCACCAATGCCTCACCCTCAATGACATCGCCAAACATCAACTTGACGGGCAAGAGCACACCCCGGAGATGAAAATCTTCATCGAAAACACCGTCGAGAACTTCGAATCCATCGGCTATACGGGCGGACGCCTCTACAACGGTTGGTTCCCCGGCCTCTACTTCAACAGCTTCCGCCAACCTTGGGACGAACATCCCTCTTCCACCTGGAACCCCGTCGTCGTCGATGTCCACACCGACGCCCGCGACATCTGTTCCGGCGACCTCGGAGCCATCCTCCACGAAGGCACCGGCCGCGTCCAATTCATGCTCACCGCCGTCCAACATCCCGATGGCAGCGCCTGCACCTTCGGCGGCCCCGTCATGAGCCACTACGAATTCACCAAACCCCTCGGCATCCGACTTTCCGACGAAGAATGGCTGCAAACTCTCAACAACGGAGAAGAACCCACCTTCTCCCCTTGGAAAGAAAGCTACCTCGTCCCAACCGCCGAAGAATAAAGCAAAACAGCCCAATGGCAGGTCCCCAAACCGAAGGCCAAGCCTCTCCTCACTCTGTGGTCAAAACCACTCACCCAAGCCCCTCAACCTTTTCGTTCTTTTCGTGATTTTCATGGTTGATCCATCCCTCAGGCAAAAACGCAAAAGATCGCCACAAGACCTCGCGTATGAATAATCCCAATTCATGAAGTTCATCACCATCCTCCTCCTGCTCCCCTTCGCCCTCTTCGCCAAAGAAGACCGCCTCATCCTCGTCGGAGCCTCCTACGGAAAAAACCTTCTCGCCATCTGCGAACCCGACGGCTCCGTCATCTGGAAATATGATACCGAAGGCCCCAAAAGCGGTCACACCGGCCACCACGACCTCCAACTCCTCCCCGACGGAAACATCCTCTTCCACGACTCTTGGTCCGTCACCTCCGAGATCACCTTGGACAAAAAGATCACCTGGAAACACCACTCCAAAGGAGCCAACGTCCACGCCTTCCAACGCCTTGCCAACGGCCACACCATGATCGCCGAAAGCGGCCTCGGACGCATCGTCCACCTCGATAAAGACGGCAAGATCCAAAAGGAGGTCGCCCTCCCCAAAAACGGCCGTCACGAAACCCGCATGCTCGAAATCCTCCCCAACGGCCACTACCTCTCCTGCGCCGAAAGCCCCGGGGTCGTCACCGAATATGACACCACCGGCAAGATCGTCTGGGAATACCCCACCAAAACCCGCGTCTTCGGAGCGATCCGCCTCACAAACGGCAACACCCTCATCGCCACCGGCAGCGGAAACTCCATCCTCGAAGTCTCACCCGACAAAAAAATCGTCTGGGAAATGGCCAAAAAAATCCCTGGCACCGAAATCGAACTCCACTGGACCACCGACCTCCAGGAACTCCCCAACGGAAACCTCGTCATCGGCAACTGCCACGCCGGCGATAAAAACCCCCAGATCATCGAACTCGATAAAGACCGAAAAGTCGTCTGGACCTTCGACCAATACGAACTCGTCGGTAACGGCCTCGCCTGCTGGGAAGTCCTCGACGCCAAGCAGACCGCCCTCGTCCGCTCCCTCCTGAAAAAAGAGAGTTCAAAAAAAAAGTAGCACCAAAGGCCGGAGATAAATCCCCCATCTCCCTCCTCAAGCGCCGCCAGCCAAACCACCCCGCTCTTAAGCTCGACCTCGAATCCAAATCCCCCTTCGAAGTCTACCAGGCGATCTCCGCCCCCGCCTTCCTCGCCACCCTCAACCTCGAGCAAACACAAATTCTCACCCAACTCCGCGACGTCCTCGCCGCCAACCTCCGCGTCGCCAACCACCCCAACTTCCCCCCGCCCGCCGGTTACTCCATCGAGAACCACCTCGGCTGGTCCATCTTCATCCACCAGGATCTCAAGGACCCGGACCTCAAACGCGCCCTCCAGCTCACCGCTCAACAACTCCAGGCCATCATCGACCGCGTCCCTGCCCCCGCCGTCGCTTACCTCAAAAAAGTTCCCCTCTACTTCTCTCCCGCGCCCGATGGCCAAAGTGGCGCCTGCCACCACCCCAGCTCCACCTGGTTGAAGAACAACAACTTCCCCGTCGAGCTCGCCAAATCCATTCAATTCACCGGCATCCACGACTTCGAAAAAGAAACCCGCCGCATGCCAAACTTCGTCCTCCACGAACTCGCACACGCCTACCACAACCACCTCCTCGGTGACGACCACCCCGGCATTCTCACCGCCTTCAACGCCGCCAAAAAATCCAGCACCTACCAAAATCTTGTAAAACGCTCCGGCGATCCCAAGAAGCCCTACCGTATTTCCGACGGCGAAACCTACGCCATGTCCAATCAAATGGAATACTTCGCCGAAGCTACCGAAGCCTACTTCCACGAAAACGACTACTACCCTCACCGCCGCTTACAGCTCATCGAGCATGACCCCAAAGTCGTTCCCGTCCTCGAAAAAGTTTGGGGTGTCACAAAGCCCACCCACCCCGTCCTCGCCGCCAACCGGATCCTCTTTCTCGGCGACTCCATTACCAACGCCCGCCACTTTGTCACCGACCTGCAAGCCGCCCTTCACCTGCAGGGCCACACCCCCGAAGTCATGGCCCTCGGCCTCAGCTCCGAAGGCGTCACCGGACTCACCGAACCCGGCCACCCCTTCCCCCGACCCGACATCACCGAGCGCCTCGACCGCGCCCTCGCCAAAACCAAACCCGACCTCGTCATCGCCTGCTACGGCATGAACGATGGCATCTACCACCCCTTCTCCGATGACCGCTTCCACGCTTACCAAAAAGGCATCCAAAGCCTCATCGAAAAAGTCAAAGCCAGCGGCGCAAAACTCATCCTCCTCACCCCACCCCCCTTCGATGCCAAAGCCCCCGGCGCCGCAAAAAACATCGTCGGTCCAGAAGCTCCCGTCTTCTCATGGCGCACCGTCTACCAAGACTACGACCGCGACGTCATCGCCCGCTACGCCAAATACATCCTCACCCTCAAACCCCAGGTCACTTACGTCATCGACATCCACACCCCCATCACCCAACAGCCTCCCGGCACCCTCACGGAAGACGGCATCCACCCCACTCCCCAAGGCCACCGCATCATAGCGGGAGCCATCTACAAAACCCTCTTCAACGATCCCCTCCCCCAACTCCCAGCCGACCTCGTCAGTTTCTACAAGAGTCGCCAAACCTACCTCTCCCCCGCCTGGCTCACCCACACCGGCCACACCCGTCCCGGCGTAAAACCCGGCCTCCCCCTCAAAGAAGCCCAAGCCCGCGCCGCCTTCACCATCCGCTAAGCCCTATGGAGCGCAGGCCTCTCGCCCTACCTCCACAACCCAATCCCCCCGACGACTTGCCGGGAATTCCACCACAGATTCGTGAAGATTGAACCCCAGATTCTTAAAGATTTCTCCAGAAGAAAACCATTCGCAAACTGCTCTTTCTGTAGTCACCCTAATTAAAATTGCGTGGGGCGCGGCCCATTACGCGACCAAGCCCAAAAAATTCGTGCGATTCGTGGTTCCCCAAGCCCCTCAACCTCCCCAAATCGTCCATCCATTCCAAAATGCCCTCCACCTCCGTCACCCAAGCGATGCCCCGCTCCGCAGCAGAAGTCTTCGCCCTCCTCCACAACTACCCCCGCCGCCTCGAATGGGACACCCTCCTCCGAGAAGCCCGACTCACCCGCGGCCACACCGAAGCCAAAAAAGGAGCCACCTCCCTCTGCGTCGGCAAGCCCTTCCTAGGCCTCATCGGAGTCGAAACAAAATACCTCACCTATGACCCCGGAAAAATCGCCGCCGTCCAAATGATCAACTCCCCACTCTTCTTCCAATCCTTCGCTGCCAGCATCCGCCACCAAGACACCCCCACCGGCTCCACCGCCACCTACAAACTCACCTTCACCGCCAAGCCCCGCCTCCTCCGCTGGCTCCTCCACCCCCTCATGCTCCGCGCCCTAAAAATCGAAACCAGAAAGCGCCTCACCGCCCTCGCCACCTTCCTTCAAGCCGACAGCCCCTGACCCTACCAAGTATCAGCTGGATCAGACTTTCTTCCGCCTGGCTTGTTGCCCCTCTCCTCCCCGCCTTTCTTCATCTTGCAAAACAATAAGGTAAGAGCCCCAAGAACGAGCCCAAAGATCAACCCTTTCAAAAGTCCCCACCAAAGCCCCTCCGCATAATTAGGAAAGACAGCAGATTTGGGTCTCACCGCTTCCCCATGTACTACGACCCTAACATGTGATTCTGCCTCTCCCAGGATCGCTCTATTCTTCTCATTCTGGAGCATTTTTAAAGCGTCCTGCTTCGAGGCATAATTTCGCCAGGCCACATCATATTGATCCAAGCCCACCGCCTGCGCGGCCTCCTTTTTTTCCGGATGACTTTGATAAAAATCAGCGAGCGTCGAGCGCTCCAATTGATCTCCGCTCGACAACCCCAAGCCGACGTCGCCTAACATTTCTCGCAGCGACCTCACCGCTTGATCCACCAAATCCTCACTCCTAAGAATTTGAGCCTCAAAATTCCTTTGCTTCAAGTCCAGCTTCAGACGTCTGTCGGCAGCCTTTCTGCGTGAATAGGACTTGGGAATTTCGCGGGCAACATCTCTCGCAATATCCGGCGAGGCATGTCTGATCGTGATCTTCTGAAACTCGCTCTCGTCCACCGCTTCTACCTCCGTCATCGACCTCAAAATGATGACTACAGAGTCGGATTCCATCTCCCACTTCTGGCTCAGATTGAGTTCCTCACTCACATCCTTAAACAGCTTGGGTGTAGTGATCAATGCCACCTCATTGGCAACGCTCCATTCATCTTCAGCAAGCGCCGCGGGCGGTTTACGAAATTCCACAATCGTGGAACTCTCATACTTCTTGGGCGAAATAAACAAAATGACCAACGAGTATGCGAAGCCGATAGGGATTCCTACCAAAACCATCCAAAGTGCCGTCCTTCCGCACTTCCTTTTCGCTATAGGTTCTTCATCCATCATAAGTTAATAATACATAGTCCAAGTTCGAAAAAAATCAGAAAATCCAGTGCCCCTCTTCATCCCAACTCCCCGGCAAGCATTCCTCCACATCTCCATCCTTTCAAAGCCACGACTCCAGAATCGCCCACACCCACCACCTCCCGCTGCTCGGCACCGTTCTCTCCAAAACCCTAGCCTCCCCTGTCAGAGCTTATAGTTCCCCCAGATCGGAAGGGGCCCAGGAAATCCTCTACCCGCCCTGCCGCTTCCGATAATCCCGCAACTGCGGATACAGTTTCATACGCTGCGTCCTCATCTTCTTCCCCTCCGCAAAAACCCGATCGAGCAAACGTTCACTGCCGATCGCACAAAACCCTCCCGCTCCGAGGCTTATGATCCCTTGCGTCCCAAGCAAAATCAATCCAGCCGCGATCGCCACCCCCAGCAACAAAGCCGGAAACAAGACAACCCGGCTCTGCCACCTCGCCTTTGCATATTCCTCCTCCGTAACCGTCGATGAAATCTTAAGGTGTGGAGGCAGTATCTCTTCCGACATATCCAAAGTCTAAAAAAGCTTCCCGCACAACCCAAGCTTCATCCAAAGTGTCTATTTTACACCTTTCGTCTTGCAAAGTGTCATTCCCACACTTAAACGTCACTTATGAGCTTCACCTACGACTACGCCCGACCGGCCCTTACCACCGACTGCGTCGTCTTCGGACTCGATCAGGACGACCTCAAAATCCTCCTCATCCAACGCGCCCTCCCCCCCTTCGAAAACGAATGGGCCCTCCCCGGTGGCTTCATCCGCGTCGGCGAAGACGTCGACACCTGCGCCCGCCGCGAACTCGAAGAAGAGACCGCTCTCAAAAACGTTTACCTCGAACAACTCGCCACCATCGGCACCCCCGACCGCGACCCACGCGAGCACGTTCTCACCGTCGCCTACTTCGCCCTCGTCAACCTCATCGAACACCCACCCACCGCCGCCACCGATGCTCGAAACGCCGCCTGGTTCTCCTTCGATGACCTCCCGCCTCTCGCCTTCGACCACCACAAAATTCTCGAACTCGCCCGCTCACGCCTCCGCGGAAAAGTCCGCTACCAACCCATCGGCTTCGAACTTCTCCCTGAAAAATTCACTCTCACCCAACTCCAACACCTCTACGAACTCATCCTCGAACAGCCCCTCGACAAGCGCAACTTTCGCAAGAAAGTCGCCAAACTCGATATCCTCACCGAGACCAACGAAGTCGAACAAGACGTCGCCCGACGCGCCGCCCGCCTCTACCGCTTCGATCGTTCGCGATACCAAAAACTTGAGAAACAAGGGATCAACTTCGAACTCTGACCCGCTTCGCGCGAGTTCAATGTTCCCAGTGTTGAGCTCCTCCCTCTACACCGAAGGGTCCACAGCCTCAACGAAGCGTCCTAAGATAACCCACAGGAGCGCCCTGGGTCCCACCTCACCACCACCCAAACCCCGCATGAAAATCACCCTCCAACAAAAAATCGAAGGCCTCCTCCTAGGAATCGCCGTCGCAGATGCCATCGGCCTCCCCACGGAGGGCATGACTCCCGCAAAGATTCACAAACTCGCATGGACGAAAATTCTCAAACACCGCTTCTTCTTTGGCAAAGGAATGTGGAGCGACGATACCGAACAAACGATCATGCTCACTCAGGCTCTCCTTCGATCCGGAGGCGACCTCAAAAAATTCACCCGATCTTTCGCCTCGGAACTCCGCTGGTGGATCCTCGGTCTCCCCGCAGCCACCGGACTGGCCACCGCTCGCGCCATCATCAAACTTTGGCTCGGCTTCCCACCCACCAAATCAGGTGTCTGGTCAGCAGGGAATGGGAGCGCGATGCGCACCGCCCCCATCGCTGCTTACTTTCTTAACGAACCAGACAATCGCCGAGCCTTCACCATCGCCCAAACCCGCCTCACTCATTCAGATCCGAAGGCCGAGATCGCCACCTTGGCCATCACGGAACTCTGTCACCTCCTCCTGACTTCCGATCAACTGCCAACTGCGGAAACCATTCTCACAACCACCTCAACCCTTTCAGAAGACCCGGAATGGACTCTGATTTTCGGAGCCATTCGCCACTGCATTTCTGAGAATCTTGGAGTCAACGAACTCCTTCAAAGCCTCAAGGGCAAACCTGAGCGCGGCATCTCCGGCTACGTCTATCAAACCGTTCCCTGCGTCATCCTAGCCGGAATCAGGAATCACTGGGAATTCCGAAACACAATCACCGAACTCATCGAAGCCGGAGGAGATACTGACACCACCGCCGCCATCGCTGGAGCGCTCTGTGGTGCATCCGGAGGTGTCACTAGTATCCCTGCTGATTGGATCAATAACCTCAAAGAATGGCCCACCCCAGTTTCAAAATTGGAGCTACTCGCATCCGCCCTCCACCAAAAAACAAAACTGCGCATCCGCTCTCGGTGGTCCCCATTCCTAATCCTCAGAAATCTCAAATTCCTAGCCATTGTTCTCATCCACGGCTTCGCCCGCCTCCTTCCAACCTCTTTCCTGAAATCCAAAAGATGAACACCACATCCCCCCTTCTCACCGACCTCTACCAACTCACCATGGGATACGGCTACTGGAAGAACGAAATGGCCAACCGCGAGGCCGTCTTCCACCTCTTCTATCGCCGCGCCCCCTTTGGCGGTGAGGCCGCCATCGTCGCTGGCACCGCTCCCGCCGCCGACTTCCTCCACAACCTCACCTTCACCGAAAAAGAGCTTAGCTACCTCGCCACCCTCACCGGGTCCGACGACCAATCCCTCTTCTGCCACGGCTACCTCGACCACCTTCGCAACCTCGATTGGCAGCTCGAAGTCGATGCCCTCCCCGAAGGCGAACTCGCCTTCCCCAATGAGCCGATCCTTCGCGTTCGTGGCCCCCTTCTCCAATGCCAACTCGTCGAAACCGCCCTCCTCAACCTCGTTAACTTCCAAACCCTCATTGCCACCAAAGCGGCCCGCCTCTGCGATGCTGCCGAAGGCGAGCCCGTCCTCGAATTCGGACTCCGCCGCGCCCAAGGACCTGACGGAGGAATGAGCGCCAGTCGCGCCGCCTACCTCGGAGGATGCGTCGCCACTTCCAACGTCCTCGCTGGCATGGAATACGGTATCCCGGTCAAAGGCACCCACGCCCACAGCTGGGTCATGAGCTTCGACACGGAGCCAGAGGCCTTCGACGCCTACGCCGACGCCATGCCCAACAACGCCGTCCTCCTCGTCGACACCTACGACACCCTCAAAGGCGTCCGTAACGCCATCCAAACCGGCCTAAAACTCCGCAAGAAAGGACACGCCCTCCAAGGCATCCGCCTCGACTCCGGCGACCTCGCCGCCCTCAGCATCGGGGCCCGCCAACTCCTCGACGAAGCCGGATTCCCCGACACCCAAATCATCGCCAGCAACGACCTCGACGACGATAAAATCCGCAGGCTTAAAGCCGCCGGAGCACGCATCGATATCTGGGGCGTGGGCACCCAACTCGTCACCTCGGCCGACCAACCCGCCCTCGGCGGAGTCTATAAACTCGGTGCTATTCGCAATAAGAACTACGACTGGCAATACCGCATCAAACTCTCCAACGACCTCATCAAAGTCTCCAACCCCGGCATCCTTCAAATCGCTACCGACGGTCGTACTCGGACCCTTTTTAACGAAGCCGAAACACCTCTCCCAGAAAGAACCCAAGCACTCCTCATCCCAGCCGTGAAAAACGGAAAACGCATCCTTCCCCTCGAAGAAATCACCACCACTCGCGACAAAGCCCTCGCCAACTGGAAGGACCTCAAAACCAATCCACCCACGACGCAACTCCACCCCGATCTCCAGGAAACAAAACGCCAACTTCTCACTGCCAACGGCTACCACTCATGAAAGCCCTCCTCGTCATCGACATCCAGAACGACTTCCTCCCGGGCGGCAACCTTGCCGTCCCGAAAGGAGATGACATTATCCCCATCGTCAACGAACTGATGCCGGCATACGACCTCGTCATCGCGACCCAAGACTGGCACCCCGCCGACCACGGAAGCTTCGCTTGTAACCATCCCGACAAAGAAATCGGGGAAGAAATCGACCTCAACGGCCTCGAGCAAATCCTCTGGCCCGCCCACTGCATTCAGGGAAGCGAAGGAGCCCAATTCCCAAGCGAGCTCCATACCCGTCATTTCGATCACATTGTCCGCAAAGGCAGCGATCCCGAGATCGACAGCTACAGCGGCTTCTTTGACAACGGCCACCGCAAAGCCACCGGCCTCGCCGAACTTCTCAAAAGTAAGAACGTCACCGAGGTCCACCTCGTCGGCCTCGCGACCGACTACTGCCTCAAATTCACGGCTCTCGATGCCCTTATGGAAGGCTTTCGAGTCACCCTCATCCAAGACGCCTGCCGAGGCGTGAACCTCAACCCAAACGACGTCGCAGAAGCGATCGACCATCTAAAAAACGAAGGCAGTAAAATCCAAACCTCGGAAGATCTCCTCGATCCCACGGTCACTCTCTACCGCCCAACCGGTCCACATGAACTCGCCAAACTTGAAGCCTCCAACTTCACAGCCTGGCCAGTGCGCCTCCCCGATCAGCCCATTTTCTACCCCGTCATGAACCAAGCTTACGCTGAAGATCTCGACGCCCTGAACCAACACATCGTCGGAAAGATTGAAATCATCAAACGCTTCGCACAACCTACCCAGCAATGAAAGCTCTGGTCATAACAAGCTCTGGAATGGAGCTCCAGGAGGTCCCCGAGCCGAGTCTCAAGTCGGATGATCAAGTGAAGATCAAGATCACACGTGCAGCACTGTGCCGGACTGACCTCTACGTTGCTGATGGCTCGCTTCCTGTCGAACCGGGGAGAATTTTGGGGCACGAGGCCGCGGGTGAAGTTGTTGAGTGCGGGGATGTCGTCTCCGGATTGAAGCCGGGGGACCGGGTTGTGATCGATCCCGTTGAGCCGTGTGGCACTTGTGTCAATTGCCTCGGTCAGACTCCCCACCTTTGTGGCTTCACGAAATTTATGGGGGTCGACTCTCAGGGAGCATTTGCAGACTACGTGGTCATTTCAGCAAACAAAGTCTACCGTTTGCCAGACGATCTCAGCTTCGATCTCGCCATCTATGCCGAGCCCCTTGCCGCGACCCGCGCCATCCTCGACAAGGTGAAAGGAGTTGATGAACAGATCCTCGTTTATGGCACCGGGCGGATTTCAAAACTGACAGCTCACGTCCTCCAAGCTGGTGGCTTCGGTAGTCTCGAATGTTCCATGACTCCTCTCAAAAACGACTATCAGGTCGTCATTGAGACTGCCGAATCTGGTCAAGGCATCTCGAAGGCTCTCGCCTTTCTCAGGCCAGGTGGAAAACTCATCGTTAAGAGTCGACACCCTACCCAGCTCTCAATCCCTCTCCTTCAGATCATACAAAAACGTCTCAGCTTGGAGGCGGTCTATTACAGTCCTTTCAGGCAGGCCCTGGACCATCTCATCCAACATCGTGATTACGTCGCCACTCTGTTGGGGAATCGATGGAAGTTGGAAAAATACAGGGAAGCCTTTGCTGAAGCGACCTCATCAGAATCTCTCAAAACCTTCTTCACTTTTGACTAAACATGTGCGGTATTTTGGCCCATCTCCCATCTCACCGTGAGATTGATCGAGGCGAATTCGCCGATCGACTCTCTGTCCAAGCCCATCGCGGTCCGGATGGTCAGCATGTCTGGATTTCTCCAGATCGCCGCGTCGCCTTGGGCCACAACCTGCTCTCACTCACCGGGAGCTGCAATGTGCGCCAACCCTTCAGTAGCGAGGACAAAAAGATCACCGCTTCGGTCAACGGCGAGTTTTACGGACACAAAGAAATTCGCCGAAATCTCCAGGCAAAAGGACATCGCTTCATCTCCGATGGCGACAGCGAGATCGTCCTTCATCTCTACGAGGAATATGGAGAACGCTGCCTCGATTTCCTGAGAGGTGAATTTGCCTTCATCATCTGGGATGAACGCCGAAGGAGCATCTTTGCCGCAAGAGATCGCTTTGGAGTCAAACCGTTGCAATATCAATTGGATTCCGCAGGACTTATTCTCGCTTCAGAAGCCAAAGCCATTCTCCATGGAAAACGGCAATCACGTTGGGACCCGACCTCTCTCTCTCGAGTCCTGACCCATCAATATCTCGCGCCAGATGAGACCCTCTTCGATGGCATCCGTCAGCTTCCCCCTGCGCATTTTCTGACTTATGGAGATGGGACACTTCGCCTCACAAAATATTGGGACCCCGCCGGCGATGTCAGCAGCTCCTCTCCTGAAGAACTCCGGAAGTTACTTGAATACTCAGTGATCGAACGTATTCACCCGCAAGGTGTGTTCTCACTCAGCGGAGGCATCGATTCAAGCGCAGTGGTTCGCCTTGCCAGTCGTCATCAAGAAAGACCGGTGACAGCCTTTTCGGTAAGCTTTGATGAACCGGCGTATGATGAACTCAATCTCGTCACCTCAACCGCTGATGAAACCGGAGCCAAGGTGACTCCGGTCGTTGTCTCACGGAGAGACCTTTTCGAACACCTTCCACAAGCGGTCACAATGTCGGAAGGCCTCGCTATCAACGGTCAACTGGTTGGAAAATTCCTCCTAAATCACGCGATTCAAAAGAGCGGCCACCGGGTCGTCATCTCCGGTGAAGGAGCGGACGAAGCACTCCTGGGATATGCTCACCTCCTTTCCGATCACCGCCCCGGCCACTCCCAGGAGCATCCTCTGCAAGCAGGGATCATGCTTCCCGGCAGCGGCAGCTCCATCACAGTAGCATGCCCTCAATGGCTTCAAAAGTGGCCCACCTTCTTGAAGGCCAAATTCAGTTTTTGCCAACAGTTCTCAAGTCTTCTTGAGCCCGACTTCAACCGGGAACTCCGAAGGTCAGATATCATCCTCCAGACCATGGAGGTGATCGAACAGCTTGGATTCCACACGCCCGAATCTGACACCCCGCACCAGAGTGCGTGGCTCTGGACCAGGTTGGCCCTCGCAAATGCCATCCTCAAAACTCTCGGTGACGGCACTGAAATGCCGCACGGGATTGAAGGTCGCGTTCCCTTTCTGGACCACCGCTTTTTCGAGCACGCCTGGAATATCCCCACGAGCGAGAAGCTCACGGACTCGCAAACAAAAGTCGTCTTTCGAAAATCCACCCGCTCAATTCTTCCCCCGTCCATTGCCGAGCGCGAAAAACACCCTTTTCTGGCACCCCCGCTTCTTGGCGATCGCTCGCTGGCCCACGAGATCAGAGACCATCTCCAAAGCGCCGATTTTCGCGCTCTCACTTTCTTCAAACAATCCGCAACCCTCGCTTGGTTCGACCGGATTTGCCGAGGCTCGGCAAGCGAACAGCAAGCGGCCGACCCCATTCTCCAATCACTCCTCAGCATCCTGTTTCTCCAAAACTCCTACAAACTGACTCTATGAAAAACGAATGGTGGAAAGACTTCTACGACGAACACCTTGCTCACATGTTGCTCCATCCCGCTACCGGGGATGACTCCAGGCAAACCTCCGACTTTCTCTCGAAAGTTCTCCAACTCTCTCCCGGTGACCACATCTTTGACCAATGTTGTGGAACGGGAAGGCTTGCCATTGAACTCGCAGAACGTGGGCATCAAGTCACCGGGATCGATCTCGCGGAAGGCTATATTGCGGAAGCTCAATCCGTCGGGAAAACCGGCGCGGAATTTGCGGTGGCTGATGCCTTTCTCTACCACACTCCGACTCCTTGTGATTCCGCCATCAACTGGTGGACGAGCTTTGGATACGCACGGGAAGATTCACAGAATATCAAAATGGTGAAACAGGCATTCCTATCCCTGAAGCCAGGGGGCCGCTTTGCGATGGACTACATGAATAGTCCCAATCTTTACCGCCAATTCCTCCCGACGATCACAACCACCAAGGAAGGGGACGATGGCCCTACCATCCTGAAACGCGAGAGCCGGATCGACTTGCACACCGGGCAGCTCCACAAGGTCTGGAACTACAAACTTCCAAATGGAAAAACGATCCGACACGAAACGTCAACCCGGCTCTATTCTCCTGATCAATTGGTCTCGTTTTTTGCCCAGGTTGGCTTCAGTGAGATCAAACTCTATGGAGAGATTGACGGATCCGGGCTCTCTCTTGAAAGTCCCCGCTGCATCATCGTAGGAAGGAGACCGGTGTAATGGAGCCGACCTTCCTCAAGCAACTTCCCGGGAGTAATACCCAAACAAGAGACGACCTCTTTAAGGGAAAGAAGTTCATCGCTCCCGCAAACGATTCCAGCCTCGCTCTGGTCAAGTCGGTGCAGCAGCTCATCGCCTCAAAGCTAGGGGTGACTGATATTCGCAAGGCTCACCTCGAAATGAGCGATTCGGTATTCTTTGAGAAAATGGGTGAACTCAGACGTATCTTCTATTTGGAAGCCCGCTATCACGACCAGCTTCGCGATCTCCTTGCGAGCCATGATTTTGACCCTGATCGCTGTGCCTTTGATCCCTTGCGAATCCGCGTCATTCTCCCCGGAGGCCATCATAATCCCAAAGCCGCACCCGTTTACTACGCTCATCGCGATACCTGGTATGCCCACCCTCAATCTCTCATCGTGGGGTGGATCCCCCTGCACGATCTGGCAGAAGAAGAGACCTTCGAATTCTACCCGGATTATTTCAATAAACCTGTCCCAAACGATTCCGAGATTTTCAACTATGCAGAGTGGATCAAAGACGGTCCCGCCTTGAAGATCGGCTGGCAAAACAAGGACTCCGGTCTCACGGCCGACTATCCCCGCTCGCTTCTCGAAACGCCACCGACTCGTGCGCACGGATTCGCGATCAGGAAAGGGCAAACACTTCTCTTTTCGGGATCACAATTTCACCAAACCCGTGAGCAGGACTTGGGAACCATTCGCTACAGCCTCGATTTTCGGGTCGTCGATCTTGATGACATTGCAGGCAATCGCGGAGCCCCGAATGTCGATAACCGGTCTCGGGGAAATATTCTCGCCGACTATATCCAACCGGAATCGTGATGGACTATCCGGAGACCCTCGCCGAAGAAGTCTACCAACTCACCCTCCAATCTCCGGGGGAATGCGTGTTTGAAACTTTGGGTGGTGCCGCCGTGACATTGGAGCAACTCTGGTCACTCGCTTCATCTCATGCCACTGCCCTCGATTCCATAGACGAACAAGTCGCGATCTCTCTGCCTCGCGGGGTCGAATGGCTCAGCGCGCTTCTAGGATGTTGGATTCTCGGGAAAGCTCCCGTCATTCTCGACCCGGAGTGGCCGGACCTTCGGAAAGAAGAGATCAAAAAAGAAGCCGAGGTCTGTCATACGATTTCGATGCCACTTGTCCCGGCGACCGAGTTGGCCAAGCCTACCTCAATCGCACCAGATACGCCGGCCTATATCATCTACAGCTCAGGCTCATCGGGCCGGCCAAAGGGCATCATCGTTCCTCACGCCGGACTGGTGCCAATGCTCAAGCAGCAGATCGAAGCATTTCAGATCGACTCGACCACCCGTTCACTTTGGCTTCACGGCATCGCTTTCGATGCCTCGCTTTCGGATATTGGAACATCGCTCTTGGCGAGGTCCACACTGTGCCTTGCTCCCCACAGCATCTTGTCATCACCCGCAACCTTCTATTCCGAAATCGAAAAGCACGGCATCACCCACATCGATATTCCACCCTCTCTTCTTGCGATTCTTGACCCCTCGGAAGCACCGGATTGTCTTTGCTCATTGGTCATCGGAGGAAGTGTTTGCCCCAAAGCGGTGGTCAGAGCCTGGGCGCAGCGAGTTCGCCTTGTCAGCGTCTATGGGCCCACAGAGGCAACAGTCTGCACGAGTATGATGGAGTCTTCAGCACATTGGCAGGAAGCTGTCATTGGCCCACCTATATCAGGAATTACCTATGAGATCGTAGACTCGAATTCCGAGCCCGCAGTCGAGGGCGAGCTCCTCATCTCAGGGGATGGAGTGGCCCTTGGTTATCTGGGACAGCCACAACTTACCCGTGAACGTTTTTTTCAATCCAGCCAAACCCGCGGCTTCCGGAGCGGGGACCGTGTGAAGATCACAGAAACAGGTGAGTTCGTCTTCCTCGGCCGCATTGATCGTCAAATCAAAAAGCAAGGGAAGCTCATCAGTCCGGAAGAAATCGAATCCGCCCTGCAATCACAACCGTCCATCTCGGAAGTATTTGTGGCACTCAAAGACTCTCATCTCACCGCCTGGATTGAAGCGAGCTCGAAGATCGACCCGCGAGATCTCATCACTGCTCTCCTTAAGATTTTGCCCGACTGGATGATCCCTTCTCAATGGAATTTTGTCGCAAAGATGCCCCGACTCTCAAACGGGAAACTTGATCAAGTGAAGCTCGCGAACATCTCATCTTCGCAATCCTCAAGTGATCTCGATGATTCTCGCATGGGCCATCTCACCAAGATCGCCAGAGAAATTCTTAAGAGTCAGGACTTCAGTGCCGATGACGATTTTTTCCTGAGCGGTGGTGATTCCCTTGCTGCCATGCGCTTCCTCTCTGCCGCCGAAGAATCTGGGATCGCGCTCAAGCCAGATTGCTTCTATCGCCATGGAACGATCCGTAAAATCAGCGCAGCTTTTACCGATACCGAGAGCTACGCCACTTCCAGCGAGAGATTACTCCAGAGAGCAGGGTCTTACCGGACTTCACCTGCGATATCTGACAAGTCCCATGGCAATGACCTCATCTTTCTGACAGGGGCCACCGGTTTTCTAGGCAGTGCAATTCTGGGCGAAATCCTCACTCGCACCGACACTCCGGTGACCTGCCTGATCCGGGGTGAGCGCTCGCAAAAAGAGAAGTTAATCCGCCAGAAACTCAAGGATCATGGCTTTGACCACCTTCGCTCGTTCGATCTGGTCGAGGGTAACCTGGAAACCCGCAACCTTGGCCTGCCTGACGAAACTTGGCGGACTCTCTACACGCAGTGTTCCCAAATCATTCACTCCGCAGCCTCCACCCATTCCTTGGCTCCCTATGATCTATTGGAGCCCGCGAATGTCCACGGAACCGCCTCGATCCTCAGACTCAAAAACGAAGGTCGACAAAAGAGGCTCATCTACGCTTCGACTCTCTCGGTATTCGTCGATGCCTCCCCGCTTCCTCCCGTCTGTCTCGAGAGCGATCTTCTCGAATCTCCCACTACGATCTACGGCGGATATGCCCAGACCAAATGGGTTTCGGAAAAGATGGTGCAAGCATCTGCGGAGGGTGCCACCATTATCAGATTTGGCCTTCTGACTGCAAATCAACAGACCGGGCTAGTCTCCCAGGATGACATCCTGACCCGAATTTTAACCGGAAGAGATCATCTTCCCCGCCTTGAGGATCTCCCGAAAGACGCCAGCTTTGATTTCACCCCGGTCGACTATGCCGCATCCGTCGTCGTTGATATTCTTCTCCAAGAGCCAGTGCCATTCGTATTCCACGTCGCCAACCCGCAACAGGTCCCCGCCGCCCGACTTTACAAGGCGCTTGAGCTTTCGGATTTTAAAATCAACTTCTCTGCAGAATCTCAACCACTCTCTCTCACCGATCACCCTCGCCATCTCTTCAAGACTGGCGGGACTTCTTTTTCTACCCTAAATACCAAGGCCGTGGAAACGACACCCTGCCCCGAAACCTCTCAAGACGATCTGATCAAGATTTTCAATCTCATCAAACTCCACCTCACCTCATGACGGATCAATCTCAACACGGTCTCCTTCTTGGCAAGTTTCTCCCTCCGCACAATGGTCACCTTTACCTTGGAAATTTTGCACGCCACTTTGTCAAAGAGCTTACCATCGTCGTTGGAACTCTGCCCACCGAGCCCATCGCAGGTGATCTCCGCTTCCGCTGGATGAAAGAACTCTTCCCGCAATGTCACGTCGTCCATCTCGATAAGGTTCTCCCGCAAGAACCCTCCGAACATCCGGATTTTTGGAATATTTGGCAGCACGAACTTCTCGAGATCGCACCCTGCCCGCCGGACGTCGTTTTTGCTTCCGAGGACTATGGTCACAAGCTCGCCGAAGTCCTTGGAGCGCGTTTCATTCCCGTTGATCCGGATCGCGGAATCATGCCCGTCAGCGGTTCCGCAGTCCGTGATAATCCCTTTAAGCACTGGGACCTGATTCCTCCCAATATACGCACTCACTACCTCAAACGCATCTGCGTTTTCGGACCAGAATCCACCGGCAAAAGCACGCTCGCAAAAAATCTCGCCGACCACTTCCAAACCACCTGTGTCCCTGAATATGCCAGAACTTACCTCGAGCACCTGGGCAACGATCTGGAACAGGCCAAACTCCTCGATATCGCACAAGGACAATGCGCCTCCGCAGACGCTCTGGGCGCCACTGCCAATCGAATTCTCGTCAGTGACACTGATGCTCTTCTGACCACTGTGTGGAGTCAGTTTCTCTATCAAAACTGCGATCCCGCCATTCAAACCCTTGCGGAAGGCCATCCTCAGGATCTCTACCTTCTCACCGCCGTCGATGTCCCATGGGTTGCCGATCCTGTCCGATACCTTCCAGAGGATCGCAGCAACTTCCACAATCTCTGCGAAGCCTCCTTGGTGAAGAACAACAGAAACTACGTGAAACTCTCGGGCTCTTGGGACGAACGCCTCCAAACCGCAATCAAGGCCATTGAAAATCTCTTCTAAAGACCGATGCCCTCCTCGAAAACTGCGAACTCAGCTCCGTCACCACCCATCGGGCCGGAACCGCCCTCCACGCCTGCCTCCTCATCCGCAACGCCCTTTCCGCACAAACGAAGGAGGAGATCTTCGTCACCAGCGATGATTTCTCAAACGCCCCGACTTCCATCCAACAAATCGCCGACCGCACCCACCTCGAAAAATCAGAACTCGATATACGCGGCACCGGCTATGTTGTCGAATCCCTCGAAGCCGCCCTCTGGGCTTTTGAAACGACCTCCTCTTTCGAAGAAGGCGCACTTAAAGCCGTCAACCTCGGCGACGATGCCGACACCACCGGCGCAGTTTTCGGCCAAATCGCCGGAGCCTTCTATGGCGAAAAAGGCATCCCGAAACACTGGCTTAAGAAACTCGCCTGGAGAGAAAAAATCACCCGCATTGCTGGGCGCCTTCACGACCACTCCCAGATGCTTCTCTACTTCTTCCGGTCGTGATCGATCTTGAAGCTGCGACCGCGAAGGGTCGCGTTTCTGAGACCATCGACGACATCGTTGGCAATCTCCTCGCCGACATCGACGAGGGTGTGCTTCGGGAAGATCGTGATCTTGCCAAGCGAGCCATCAGGGACATTGCACTCGCGGTAAATCATCCCGGCAATATCGCCCGGCTTGATGTGCTGCGCTTTGCCGAGATTCATGACGAGGCAGGACATCCCTTTGGAATTATTCCGCTCAGGCTTGGCTCCACGGTCACGATCGCGCTCGAAGCGGTTGGATCGATCACCCTTCTCTCTGTCATTGCGGTCGCCGCGGTCATTACGATCGCCGCGGTCATTGCTGCGGTGATTGCGATCATCTTTCCAGCTGGTCCGTTGACGCTCGTTGGAGAAGGCTTCCTTTTGCTTATCTTCAGCAATGAATTCCCCTTCCCGCGTCGTCGATTCGCGCAGTAAGGTAATGCCGGCATTGGCGATATCGGTGGCGGTATGGCCCTGCTCAAGGAGGCGATCCAAGTAAGTCTGGAAGTCGCCGAACTTCTTGCTTTCGAGCCGCTCTTGAATTGCTTGGAAAAGAACATCGGCCCGCTTTCCTTCCACCTGCTCTTGGCTGGGGACACGCTCACGACGGATCGTTTGGCGGGTATACTTTTCGATGGTCTGGAGGCGGTAAATATCCCGACCGAAGACAAAGCTCACCGCCTTACCTGAACGCCCGGCCCGACCAGTCCGGCCGATGCGGTGAACGTAATCCTCGGGGTCGTGGGGGATTTCATAGTTCACCACGAGATCGATGTTATCGACATCGAGACCACGCGCCGCCACATCAGTCGCGACCAAAATCTCAACCGTTCCCTCGCGGAAGCGGGCCAGAACCCGCTCACGCATCTGCTGGGTAATGTCTCCATGCAAACGGTCAGCGGTATAGCCGCGTGCCAGAAGGCTTTCCGTCACCTCATCAACCAACCGCTTCGTGTTACAGAAAATGAGTGCAAGGCGCGGTGGATCTATATCGATCAGACGGGAAAGAACTTCCACCTTCGAACGCTGGCGGACTTCATAACAAGACTGATCAATGGCATCGACCGTGAGCGACTTGGCCTCGATCTCGACCAACTCGGGCTTCTTTCCGAAGTTTTCGATCAGTCGACTGACCCGACGGTTCATCGTCGCCGAAAAGAACATCGTCTGGCGCTCCTTAGGAAGAGCCGCGAGGAGTTCCTCCATTTCCTCTTGGAAACCCATGTCGAGCATGCGATCGGCCTCGTCGAGGATCACCGTCTTAATGTTACGAGGGTCAAAACTGCGACGCTTCAGGTGATCCAAAAGACGCCCCGGAGTTCCCACGACAATGTGCGCTCCTTTGCGAAGACCTCTTAACTGTCGGTCAATCGGAGTTCCTCCATAAACCGGAAGGGCACGCAGCCCCTTGATTTTACAACCCAATCGGAAGACCTCTTCGCACACCTGCACTGCAAGCTCACGAGTCGGGCAGACGATGAGAGCCTGGGGCTCTGCAAGATGAGGATCGATCCGCGCCAGAGTGGGCAGGGCAAAAGCGGCCGTCTTACCGGAACCGGTTTGCGAAAGTCCGATGAGGTCCTTCCCTTCGAGAGCAAGAGGAATGGTCTTGGCCTGGATGGGCGAAGGTCTTTCAAACCCCATATCCAGAACGGCGGCGAGAAGAGGCTCGGGGAGACCGAGTTCGGTAAATGGGGGCGTATCCATAAAGACGTAGTTTCGTTATCAATCTTCGAAACGAGCAATCGGCACGAAGAGGCGAGAGGTTTCAGTCTTTGCCCTCAATAGCAAGAAGGAAACGAAAGTTCCCCAAGATGGTGGGAAGTTACTTGCGCCTCCAAAAGAGAAAGACAATTCCACAAAGACCTCCAATTAGGGTGATCGAAGGCTCGGGAACTGAAGCGGGATCCGCCGCAGAATCTGCAGCGAAGAGGTTGGAGGTGAGAGCGACGAAGCTGCTCAAAACCAATAAGAACTTCTGGGTGAACACGTTCATAGTTAAGAAACTAGGGGTAATCAGGAGGAATTGAAAGGAAATTATAAAATTTTACATAAAAAGCAAGCTCTGCGTGAATAACTCGCAAACTCGCCCCTCATCCCAGAGCAACGATCTCGCGCCATTTTGGAAAGACTCGCGAACCCGGAAACCATCGGCATTTTCAAAATCGCTCCGCTACACCATGCAGGATATAGGCACACTTTCTAACCGGATCGATCCACCCTTGGGTCCCATAAAGAAAGAGCCTCCTGAATTCGCGAAGCAGACATGGGGTTATTTAATCTCCAACTTCAGCCTATAAAACTCTTTCGATGAACTGATGGGAGCATTACTACGATAGGTCACTCTGCTCTTCACGTCCGGTCCGTAAACTTCCGAAACCTTGGTCGCAGTTGCAGGAGCCCAGTCGCTGAGATCATCGGCCTCTTGCAGAGTAATCCGGGCCGCATCGGCATTGACCCGACGGTCAAAGGAAAGCTGCGCGTAGCGCGCTCCCTCGATCACCACCACTTCAAGTTCCAGTTCTCCCAGCAAGGCATAGCTATTCAAGTCACCCGTAAATGGAAGCCCGTCATCTGCTCCCGGCGAGCCTCCATCCACCATACTGGGACGCCAATCTCCTCCGTTCATCCCAAAAAAGTCGACAAGGACCAAACTGGCACCGGAGCCATCGGCAACATCGGGCCACTGAGCATTGTCCGCATATTCCACCTCCCGGATCAGAGTTCCGGCACCGAAGGATAGCTTCACGCGTTCACCGCCATTGGAGAGACTTTTCGAAAATTCCCCAATCACAAAACCCGGTGTGCTTGCATGCCCGTAGCGCAGATTGAAAGCCTCTTCATTCGCAGCAATCACCAGCCTCTCACCCGGCGCAATCGTCGCTTTGCTTCCTCCGACAAAGTCGAACTCGATCCCCTTTGTGAATCGTAAGTCAGCCAGATCGAGAGTCTCACTCCCGATATTCATAATTTCGACCCACTCGAAATCCCCCTCTTCCACCGACGGCATCGCGGCCAACTCTTCCGCGCTGGGAGGAAGCGGGTGATACATGATCTTACTAATGACAATGCTATCGAGATACGGCTGAATGGCAGGGACGCCCACCACAAATTGCGAGGGTTCCGACCAGTTGCTCCAACGTCCGGTAGCATCCTGATGACGCACTCGCGCGCGGTATGTCCGCCCCACCTTGGCCACAGCCGGGAGATCGATCGACGAGACAAACACCCCCTGCTCCCCGGATTCCCAAACGGAAGTCCACTCGAAAGCCGGGTCTTCTCCCCCCGACAAAAGGACATCGCGAGCATCCATGCTCATCTCAAAAGCCATATCGCTACTCCCAGCCGACTTGTTGTGAACTTCGATCGCAATCAAATTCGCCCCCTCAATAAAGAGACTCTTGCTCACCTCAAATTCATCAAAGTCCGACTCATTTCCACTCTCGTCGGAAAAAACGGAATGCCCCACATTGGTCGCGGCGTCGAATCCCTCGCGGAAGGCCTCCTGCCCGTTCACATACACAACCGCCCCGTCATCAAGAAGAAGCCGGAAGATGAATTCATCAACCACATCAAGATCAGGGACATTCACGAGCGTCCGAAAATATGCTGTCGGAGTGTTACTCGCCGTTTCCGTGGCGATGGTCAAACCCGAGATCGCTCCGAAGCCTGCGGGCGAAGCTCCCGACTTCCAGCCACTGTCATCAAATCCCACTTCGCGCCAAGCCATCCCTTGGTCCACGTTGTCATCCTGATAAGTCCACACGCCTCCGGCGGGCATGATTTCACGCCTCCCACCACCCAATGACGTCACCTCCGCAAGCCGCCATTCCATCGCCTGAAAAGTCCCGGCACCTTGGGGATCACTGAAGTCCGACGATGTAAAAGCAAGCTCATCCTGCGGAAAGCCAACCACGCCACTATAGTTGATGGCCGGCTTCGCTGGCAGAGCCGAATCTGCCACCAGCGCATCCAAATAGGCATCGCGTCCCTGCTGTCCCGAGATTCCGGTATCATTCGAAATCGCAGGCATATTACCATTCGTGCCACCCACCCAGTTTCCACCGGTGAAGGCAAATTTCTTCATGTCATTCACGACCCGGTCCAAGGGAAAATCATTCTGCCCGCCACCCGGAGCACCACGCCAACGCGCGATATCCGCCGGTGTGATTTGATCAATTTTCGCCGCCAACGGATCAATCATGAGAGCAATTTGCTCCGGCGTCCAAATCAGGTCCCGCATCTCACGCACCGTGTTCAGATAATCAACCGTGAATGGCTCCCGCACCCCGACACCACTCGCCCCAAAAATGGCTTGTTTTGGAAAATCAATTCCCGCGTTCCAGTTCGGCCCCCAACTCGTATCAGAATCCCACGGCAAGACATTCAGCCGACCCAGAGGGTTGGTCGCAGAAGGCTCGAAGTAATACGCTCGATTCTTCAAATGCTCCGCAATATTAGGCGCAACATCGTAGTGACGAATCATATCTACCACCGCGTGGTAGTGATTCCAACTCTTCCAATTGACGTGCTCATTGAGCCATTCGTCCGACTTAGCAGGACGAAGCTGATTGATGATCGTCGAAAAGTCCGAGCCATCATTCACCGCACCCGCCGCTTGATAACGCTGCACGTCTAAACCATTCGTCCGATAACTGATCAACTTGTAGAGATTGCCCTTCTCCATATTATGCGAATCTAGAAAACGCGAATCATACTCCTCCAGCGCGAGCAACATCCCATAGTAATCTCCGGTGTATTGATTCGGAGCTTCGTCAGCGCCGCTGATCACCCGGAAGTGTCCCCAGTGCGTGAAAGGCGCGGGCGTTCCCGTCAAATTCCACATGAGATGATTCGTCGCCTGATCCATCCCCCAAGTCGGATTACTACGCGACCCAATCATCTTGTGAGTTGCCAAAAATTTCCAAGCTTCGGGATACTTATCTCCATTAGAATCCCGAAACGTCGGGTAATTCCCCCGGTTAAAACGAAACTTCAAACTCCGCTTTCCGCTCCCTGCATACCGCGCATTTCTCTGCCGAAGCCGATAGCGCGCATTGTCGTAAACCTCCCCGTCGTAGACAAAGGAACAACTCCAATTATACTCACTACGCGCATCAAAGTTGTTTGAGGGAATGCGATCACCGCTATTGTAACCCACCGCCTGATTGAAATTAGCTGCCGTCGTCAGGACATGATAAACCGGCACTTCCTCGATGTCTGCCGCCGGAAACGTTCCGCTCGTCGTCACGTAATCCGGAACGCCATTGTAGTGAAAATAAGCAAAATTCAGCCGCTCATCATCTGCATACGGCACACGCACCGAGGCCCCTCCATCATCCTCCACCGTGATCCGATACCGCACCATCGTCCGGTTCGGACGCGCCGCCAACCCCACCGAATAAATACGATCACCCGCCAACTCATCCACCCCGTTGCCATCGTCCAGCATCACCTGCGTTGTCCAATTCTGCTCATAAGCAGGATTCGGAGTCCGCGGACCCGTTGGATTAGAATTCAGAGCAGCCGTCGACTTCGCCAAAAAGGCCGGAACGTAAGCACCCGGTGCCACATCCTGCACCTCCAAAGTCACCGCCCCCACCCCCTCCGGATCGGTCACCTTCGCCGTCACCACCACCATCTCACCAGCCTGCGGCTTCTTGGGTGAATGATCCACCTGCCGAATCGCCGGCGGGGCCGAATCCGCAAAAACCGTGTTAGCGATCCCCGGCGATGGTTCCGGCAAAGTCGTCGGATCGACCTCCGGCCGCAGAAGCTCTGCACTCACACCAAAATCACTACTATTAATCGTCGAGTTGAACACCTGGACCGCGATCACATTCGTGCCCTCATGCACTTGAGCCGCCGCCCCCTGAATCTCCGCTTCCAGCCAAGACAACTCGTTTCCCGAACCAGAGGCCAAGTCCGCAATCGTAACTTGCCCTTCACCCATATTATCCGTCCGAAAAACCTCCTGCCCGTTGATGAAAACGACACATCCGTCATCCAAAATATACCGGAAAACCAACTTGCTGGGGATCTCACCCGCCGCAACCTCGAACTCCCTGCGGAAAAAGACACTCCTATAAACATCCCTCATCCCCGTGATCTGTGAGTTGAAATTCAGCGAACCCACACCGCCATACCCGATCGGCATCGCCTGAGTCGTCCAAGTCCCATCCTCCACAAACCCCTCCGCAGTCCAAGCGGTCACAGGAGAGGAAGCCTCGCTCGTCCCCGGCCGCCAACGCCAACCCTCCGCGTTCTCCGAAATATAACTCAAGGCAGGAAGCTGCGAAATTTGCGCACTCCGCCACGAACCACCCAAATCATTATCGAGCTCTGCATTGATCAACTCCATCGACGAACCCGCCCCGCCCGCCGCCGTCGGCCATGGAAAATGATCCGAATAAGTCACCGAGTCCGCGACCACCCCATCACCCCGGCGCAGCTCCACCGTCTCCCCCGCTCCCGAAAGACCACCCAAAAATGGCCCCAACGAACTCGCGCCATACCGCAGCATCAAAGCTCCCGGATCCTGCGCCACCACCACATATCCACCCGCCGCAATCTCCGTCCCCGCCGGAAAAGCAAATTCGATCCCATCATTAAAAAACCAACCGCCCAGATCCACTGCTGCCGTTCCCGTGTTATGAAGTTCCACAAACTCATCCCGCGCATCATTAGGCCGGCTGTTATAATGGATCTCATTGATCACAATCTCAGCACGGAGACTTCCAGTCGCCATCAGAGCAAAGAGTATTTCAGGACGTATCTTCATTCGTTAACGATACTCATCTTTTTAAATTCCGGAAAGCGAGAAGGAGGAATCCACAAAATCTTTCCCCAAACAGGCTCCACTCAACCCACGAAATGCCTCGCTTCCCCCTCCCGAAACCCATTTTCCAGCATTCGTCCAAAGAACACTTTGCGAGGCATATCCGCCTCCTGTTTCTCACCCATCTGGCCTTCACCCTGGCCACTTCGGCGCCCCTTGCCTTCGAGGGCAGCAACCCTGTCTTCGCGACCACTCCCAATGGACAAACAACAGGCTGGAAAACCTTTGAGATTCTCTCCGGTAACGACTCCCTCGGACCTCGTGCCATCGAAGGAAGCATTACCCGACTCGACCTCGACCCATCTGCCCTTTCCGCCTGGATCGAAGACGGCATCTTGGGAATCCTTGCTTTCGTTCATGTTCTGTTCAGGGTGGGTGGGGTAGTTTGAAAACTTTATGAGAGTGCTTGTTGTCGAAGATCAGGATGATTTGCGGGAGGTCGTGGCGGAGACCTTGCGGGAGGAGTCGTTTGCGGTGGATGAGTCGGCGGATGGGGAGGAGGGACTCTATAAGGCACTGAACTGGGATTATGATCTTGTGGTGCTGGATGTGATGATGCCGGTAATGGATGGGTGGGAGGTCCTGGAGAAGTTACGGAAAGAGAAGCAGACGCCGGTCTTGATGTTGACGGCACTGGACCAGGTGCGGGACAAGGTGAAGGGGTTAAACCATGGGGCGGATGATTATTTGGCGAAACCTTTTGATTTGGCGGAGTTGGTGGCGCGGGTGCGAGCGGTGATCCGGAGGAATGGCGGGGAGCACCGACCGGAGGTGTCGGTGGGAAAGGTGACGATCAATACGACGTCGAAGACGCTGAAGGTGAATGATAAGGAGGTGGAGGTGACGGCGCGGGAGTATGCCATGGCGGAGTTGATGATCCAGCATCGAGGTGAAGTGGTGTCGCGGGATTTTTTGTATGATCATCTGTTCGATGAGAACGATGAGTCGATGTCGAACATGCTGGATGTCTACGTTTACAAGTTACGGCAGAAATTTGGGAAGGGTTTTATTAAGACACGACGTGGTCAGGGTTATATTGTGGAGTCAGTTTAAATGAGGTTTTTTCCGCAATCGATTCGTTGGCGTATTCAGCTGTGGTACTCGCTTTTGCTGGCGGTAATTATCGCGTCTTTGTTGGCAGCGTTTTTCCAGAATCAGCGGGAGATCAAGTATCAGGCACTGGACCGGGAGTTGAATAGTCCGATCACGCGATTGTTGCCGCGGATGGAGAGGCGGAGGGAGCCCCCACCAAGATCCCGGAGAAGGCCGGAGCCACTCAATGAATTTGATGATGATTTCGAACCTGGACCCGGGCCGAGGCACGGACCAGGAGTTGAAGATAAACTGCGGGATGGGGGGGAGCGAAATGGCCCGACCTTGGATGAGGTGGTGGAGGAGCTAGCGGAAAGTGAGATCTTTGTGATTCAATGGGACCGGCACGGAGAGTTACGATTTAGGTCGGAGAATACGCCGGAGGATTTGCGGTCGCTTCCCGAGGCGGCTCCGCGAGGGGGACTACGGGTGTCGAAGCAAATGGCGGAAGGGTTCCGGGAGGTGATTCACGCGAGTCCGGGAGGGGGAGTTATTTTGGTGGGAACTTCGATTGCTCCGACTGAGGAGGATCTTGCCTCGTTACGAATGCGGTTGGTGGGAATTGGGGTGTTGATTGTTGGTGGTGGGTTTTTGGTAGGATGGCTTTTGATCGGTCGGTCACTGAAGCCGATTGGGGTGATCAGTGAAACGGCCCATCGGATTTCCAATGGTGATTTGTCGGGAAGGATCGAGATCAAAGAGGATGGGAGTGAGTTGGGGCAGTTATCGAGTGTGCTGAATGAGACCTTTGAGAAGCTTGAGACGTCCTTTGAACATCAGGTGCGATTTACGGCGGATGCTTCCCATGAAATGCGGACCCCGATTGCGGTGATATTGGCGAAGAGCCAATTTGCGCTCAATCGGGAAAGGTCAGCAGGGAAGTATCAGGAGGCCTTGCAAACGTGCTTGGATTCAGCCCAGCACATGAGGACATTGACCGATGCCTTGCTTGAGTTGGCGAAGGTGGACTCGGGGGAATTTCACCTTCGAAAAGAGGCTGGTAATCTGGAGGACCTGACGCGTGAGGTGGTGCGGATGATCGAGCCTTTGGCAGATGAAAAGAAGATCACGATTCGGTGCGAGCTGGCGTCCGTGAAGATGAATTTTGATCCCCAGAAGATGCGGCAGGCTTTGCTGAATTTGTTAAGCAATGCAGTGAAGTATAATCGGGAGGAGGGGGAGATCGCGGTGATTTTGGAGGAAGTTGACGAAGAGGTCTTGCTGGAGGTCCGTGATACGGGTGCGGGGATTGAGGGGAAAGTGCTAGAGCACGTGTTTGAGAGGTTCTACCGCGTGGACCGAGCACGGACGCAAGGCGGACGGAATGGAACAGGCCTGGGCCTCGCAATCACTAAGGCGATCATCGAGGCGCATGGTGGGAGAATTAGGGTGACGAGTGAGGTGGGAGAAGGTTCGATTTTCTCCCTCAATCTTCCGGGATTATTGGGGTGAATTTTCTGAAAGCTGAGACCCTTGACGATTTCGGCAGCGAGCATGCGGGAACCGGCTTGGGTGAAGTGAATGACATCCCATTTTTTTCCCTTCTCACCTGTAGCAAGCCAGGCATCGAGGTTTTTGAGGCCATGAATGGTCGATTGGCAATTCACGGGGGGCGGTGGACATTTGCGCGCCCTTTCCAGAGCGAGCGAACAGGCAGGGTGTAGCCAATTGAGATAGAGTCCCCGATCAGGAGAATTCTCGGAAGATCCACTTCGTCCCGAATTGTGCGCATGGCCGATTTCAGTGGAGCGGCATTGCCTATGGAAGGGGCTATAAAGAGGACGATAATCAAGCTTTTTACAGCAATGGATTACTATCCCCCACTTTAATGGGAAAGGAGCTTTGAATTTGATATTATGTAACTGATTTACATTCAGAATTTTACATCCACTCAGAAGGCTTTATTAGCTGAATTCTTGGTGATTTTTGGAAAAGTTCCCGCGGTAAAAAAAAATTTACCGCGGGAAATAGCAGGAACGTCAAGAGATTTAACCAACTCGTTTAATTTTTCTAAAATAAATTGACCTCACCTGGCAGTCCCTCGAAATCTAAGCGACTACATTTTTTCAAACTTGATGGTTTTATAGTTTGACTCAACGGCCTCATCCCCGCAACTTTTCGACGTCGGCTCCAGCTTTTTCTAGGCTGGTTGACACCGCCTCCCTTGGTCAATTAGCTTTATTGGCTCTCATTTTTAAAAATACATACGAACATCATGAAACTCATCGGACTTGCAGCTCTCCTCACAGTTCCCGCATTTTCTGCAGTAACCTCCCTTCCGGCTGCCCCTGTCGGGACGATGTGGCAACTCGTCACAAGTGGACAGTTCGACAGCAACGTGGTTGATGTTTCTTCTGTTGAGACAGGTTTAGAGGCTTCCCTAGGCCTCGTTGGCACCCAAGCTGCTCCATTCGCTGCCACTGGCTCAGGTTCCCAGTCCGTGAACTTAACGGCGTTTGGTTCCCCTAATCCTGCCTCCTACTCAATCGGTAACACTGTTGATCTCGTCACTGCCAATACTTTCAGCGCAGACTTGGGTGTCTCTAACACCGCGGGAGTTCAAAACCCTGATGGAGATTTCATCGTTGTAGAAAGTAAACTTAGCGGAGTAGTCATCACCAGTGGCATTGGTAGTGGCAGCCCCGGTTCTGTTGTTCAGTCCTCAGCTGGAAATGGTGCAGTTATTTTGGTGAGTCCAAACGCTTCTACTAGTGCAAGCGCAGGTGGCTCATTCTCACAAATCGAGGGCCAAGCAATTTCTTTCACCTTCGCTGCGAATGATGAGCTCGCCGTATCCAAGCCTTTCGGCGCAGGTGGCGCATCCGCTCTCCCATATTTTGTGAACTCAACAGTCAGCCCTTCCCTACGTCGTGACACGACCTTCGACACCTACGAGTTAGTCGCTATTCCAGAGCCAAGCTCGATGAGCCTACTCGCTCTTGCAGCCCTCGGGCTTGTGAGCCGCCGGCGGCGCGCGTAAGGATCGATTGAATTTTTCAACTTACTTTCACCCCCCCCAGTCCTAGGACTGAGGGGGTTTTTCTTTCACACGAAATGAAGCTCCTGTTCATCTCCTTACTGGTGCTAAAAACTAAATCTGATTGCCTCGATTGGATTGATCACTCCTGGGAAACCCTAAGGAAAACCGGAGCCTTGCGGTAACCTAGGATCTCCCGGACACGCATGATTTACGGCTTCCATAACCCCTTTCTTGACAGCCAGTAATTGGAAGCTGTATCAGCATTATCTCTTTATGACCGCACCCAAGTCAAAATCCTCACTTCTCACCCTCGTCGCCTTGACGATGGCCACCCATTTCTCATGGGCTCAAGGTGATACCTTGAGGGATGATCTCGTCTCATACTGGCCTCTTGATGAAATCGAGGGCAACAAAACCCCTGATCTCCGCAGTGGCTTCGACTTCATCGTCCAGAATCTCAGCGCAAGCGACCAAATCCCCGGGGAAATTCGGAAGCGCTTTCAACTTCAAGAAGGTCAACAAAGCCCACCTCGTCAGGAATCACGATCCTGCCGATGACCCGCCTGCGATTAAGAATGAATCCTTCACCCTCACCGCCTCCCGTGACAGCGAAGCATCCGTCACTCAAAGCCTCACCGTTTCGCCCATCCAAGGCGTCGCCTCGGGGTGGAATTGGATCGAGGACTTCGAGCGACTCCCCTCCGGCCCTCTCGAAAGCCAGCGGTCCTAGCTTACCGAACAAGCATCATGGGATATCATCACCATTGGTGACACCCGGGCTCTGATCACCTCTGCCTCGCCTGGGACTCGCAAGGGACTACCGACTACCGATCTTTCGGAACCCTCTTCTTCGGAATGGAAGTTCAATAGGCGAAAGGATCCCTCATCATCCTATCAGCTCATCTTCCCAGCTGAGCTGATTTTTTTATGCCTTCATCCCCTCGATTTTGATTACTTCACCCCATGCGGCATTTTCTCTTACTTCCCTTCCTGCTCACCTCCTTCCCCCAGTTAGCCTCTGCCCAGACCAAGCTCGAATTTGAGGACATCAAAAAATCTACGATACCAGCACCCTCAAACATCGTCATCATCATGGCCGATGACCTCGGCTTCTCCGACCTCGGCAGCTACGGCTCCGAAATCGAAACGCCCCACCTCGACGCCCTCGCCCAAGACGGCCTCCGCTTCACCCAGTTCTACAACACCGCCAAGTGCCATTCCTCCCGCGTCTCCCTCCTCACCGGCCTCTACTGTGACCAGGCCGGCGGTGAATCACTCTCCCGCGGAGCCACCATCGCCGAAGTCCTCGCCCCCGCCAACTACCACACCATGATGGTTGGCAAATGGCACCTCTCCAAGCAACCCACCGACTTCGGCTTCGACCGCTACTGGGGCCACCTCTCCGGCGCCACCAACTTCTTCACCGGCGACGAGACCTTCCGCCTCGACGGTGAAAAATGGGCTGTCCCAAAAAACCACAAAGGCAAACCCTTCTACACCACCAACGTCATCACCGACTACGCCATCGACTTTCTTGATGACTACTGGGCCAGTCGCTTTGGATCTATCAATGGCTCAATACCTTGGGAAGAATCCCAACGAAAGCGGAATCAACCCTTCCTCCTCTACTGCGCCTACAACGCCCCTCACTACCCCCTCCAAGCCCCCAAAGCCGACGTCAAAAAATACAAAGGCAAATACGCCGAAGGCTGGGACGTCCTCCGCGAACGCCGCCACCAAAAACAAATCAAATCCGGCCTCCTCCCCGCCAAGTGGAAACTCTCCCCCCGCGCCTCCCACATCCCCGCCTGGGACAGCCTTTCTCCAGCGGAAAAACAATGGGAAGAAGACCGCATGGAAGTCTACGCCGCCATGGTCGATGTCCTCGACCAAAACATCGGCCGCCTCATTAAGAATCTGAAGGGAAAAGGCCTCTACGACAACACCCTCATCATGTTCTGTTCCGACAACGGAGCCTGCCCCTTCGACCGCACCCGTGGCAAAGAACTCAAACCTTGGGACCCCAAATCCTACTGGTGCTACGACGTCGGCTGGGCCTCCCTCGGCAACACCCCCTTCCGCCTCTATAAACAAAACCAACATGAAGGCGGCATCTCTTCTCCGCTCATCGTGCACGGCCCCAAACACCTCCTCAAAACCAAGCCCGGCTCCACCACCGACCAACCCGCCCACATCATCGACTTCATGGCAACCGCCCTCGAAGTCGGGAATGCTTCGTACCCGAAAAAAGTGAGCAATCGTATCATCGATCCCCTTGTCGGGAAATCCCTCCTTCCCATCCTCGCCGGCCAAAAACGCCCACCCCACGATCCCCTCTACTTCCACTTCAACAAAGACCGCGCCCTCCGCTCCGGCGACTGGAAAATCGCCTCCGCCAAACTCGGCCGCTGGGAACTCTACAACCTCGCCGAAGACCGCACCGAGCTCCACGACCTCGCCACCCAACACCCCGACCGCCTCAAAACAATGGTGGCCCAATGGCACGACATCGCCAAAAACAAGGAACGCCTTCCCAAAGCCCAGCTTAAGCCCACCAAAAAGACCCTTGCGCCCCAATCTTTCGGGAAACGCGCCGACCCCGGATTCAAGACTCGCAAGAAATAACTCCCACTTGGCCTACCACCAAAGTCATACCAGCCCCACCCATCGCGTGGGGTTTCTCGTCCCCCAGAAGCGGTTCACTGAGGGTGCACATCATAAGCCCCATCGACATCCCTCTCGTTCGACGCGAAACTACGAAAAGAGAAACGACAAAAAAACACCCCAACAAGGGTAATCGTTACATGTCACCGTTTCGCGTTCTCTTCACGCTTCTCATCTCATCTCTCGCCCTCAAGGCACCCGCTGGCACAGCTCCGACCGAAATTTCCCGGGTAAAGGGACTGAAACCCTCTCCTCCAGCTCCTTCCAAGGCCGCGTCGTCATTCTCTCTGACAACACCCTCGCCTGGCTCGACCCTGCAACCGGCACGACCGACCCCATCGCGGAAATCACCACCCGTGTCGATGGCATTCATATCACTCAAGACGGCACCGTTCACGTCTTCGGCAGCGAAAAAGTCCACGCTTGGAAAGACGGCAAGCTGGTCCCCTTGTTCCCGAAAGGTTTCAAAGGCGAGGGCCCCAGAAGATTGGCGACCATCGGTATAGCGACGCCTGGCACGGCACCATCAACCGCATGGACGCCAACTTCCAACCCGATCCCGGCGTCGTCCTCGGCGGGGCCAGTGGCAGCTTCATCGGCTTCCTTCCGCAAAGCGCCGATCTCGATAACGGCCGCGGCATGGCCCGGGTTCGCGAGGGCCTCTTCGCCGTTTCAGGAATCGGCGGCGTGGTGCAATTCCTCTCCTGGAACGGCGACGAACAACGCTTTGAAATCGTGCGCCTCGGCGCCCTCACCGGAATCTCCGGCGTGGCACTCGATGACGATCAAGGACTTCGAACTCTCACCCACCATCACCGGTTCCACCGCCATCGAACACGAAGGCAAAAGAAGCTCGATCATGTCAGTCGAATCGTGGAGGACAAACTCGAAACTAAGATCGAAGGAAACGGCTACGCCATCACCGCCAGGGTCCCACTCGCGGATTT